>JBFXGQ010000010.1:0-22618 GCA_050177915.1 Pseudodonghicola sp.
GGACTGTGTCTCCGGTCTTAACTGTGGTCATGAAAGCTCCGATCGCTGGCGTGAGTTGAGCGGCCCAACCTAGGGGCTGTGCCCCGGATGTAAACCCGATGGGGCGGGAAACCCCGTCCCGCGCCCGCCCACACAGGCCCGTCACAAGCCCGTGCGACCGGGCGCATCGCCCCTTTCCCCCTCCGCGGTGCTGTGCAACTCTGCCGCCGAAAGGAGCCGTCCGATGCCCATCACCACCTGTGTCTTCGACGCCTACGGCACCCTCTTCGACGTCACCGCCGCCGCCCGGCAGGCGGCCGCGGAACCGGCGTTCCCCGCCCTGGCCGACCGCTGGGCCGAGCTGGCCGCGCATTGGCGGCAGAAACAGCTGCAATACAGCTGGTTGCGTGCCCTGACCCAGGCCCATACGGATTTCTGGGAGGTGACGCAGAACGGTCTCGACTGGGCGCTTGAGGCGGTGGGTCTGGACGGCGATCCGGCGCTGCGCCAGCGGCTGCTGGACCTCTATTGGGAGCTTCAGGCCTATCCCGAGGTGCCCGACATGCTCGCCGCGCTGAAACAGGCCGGCTTCGCCACCGCGATCCTGTCGAACGGTTCGCCGGCGATGCTGCAGGGCGCGGTCGTCTCGGCCGGGATCGGCGATCTGCTGGACGATGTGCTGTCGGTCGAAAGCGTCGGCATCTTCAAACCCGATTCGCGGGTCTACGATCTGGTCGGCCAGCGGTTCGGCTGCGCCAGGGATCAGGTGCTCTTCGTCTCCTCCAACGGCTGGGACGCCGGCGCCGCCGCCGGCTACGGCTTTGTCACCGCCTGGGTCAATCGCGCCGGCGCGCCGATGGACCGGCTGCCCTGGCGGCCCGCGCATACGCTCTCCGATCTCACCTCCATCCCCGAACTCGCAGGCAAAGAATGAGCTTTTTCACCACCTCCGACGGCAAGCGGCTGCACTATACCGACACCGGCACCGGCCGGCCGCTGCTGTGCCTCGCCGGGCTGACCCGCAACGGCGACGACTTCTCCTTCGTCGCGCCGCATCTGGCCGACCTGCGGCTGATCACCCTGGACAGCCGCGGCCGCGGCGCCTCGGACCACGACGCCGATTTCATGAACTACAACGTGCTGCGCGAGGGCCATGACGCCATCGAGCTGCTGGATCATCTGGGGCTCAAGACAGTCACCGTGCTGGGCACCTCGCGCGGCGGGCTGCTGGCGATGGCGCTGGCGGCCAGCCACCCCGAGCGGCTGACGGGGGTGATCCTGAACGACATCGGCCCGGTGGTGGGGGCGCAGGGCATCGCCCGGATCATGGATTACGTCGGCAAGAGGCCGCGGGCGAAGACGCTGGATCAGGCCGCCGCCGACATGAAGGCGGCGCTTGACGCCGAATTCCCCGGCGTGCCGCTGGAGGTCTGGCGGCGGCAGGCGGACTTCCAGTACCAGGAAACCGGCTCCGGGCTGGAACTGCGTTATGACCCCAACCTACACAAGGCGCTGCTGGAGCAGGCGGCGACCGGCGCCACCCCCGACATGTGGATGTTCTTCGCGGCGCTGGCAAAGCTGCCGCTGGCGGTGATCCGCGGCGCCAATTCCGACATCCTCAGCCATGAGACGCTGGAGGAGATGAAGCGCCGCCATCCCGGCATGATCGCCGCCGAGGTGCCCGACCGCGGCCATCCGCCGTTTCTGGACGAGCCCGCCGCGCTGACGCTGATCCGCCGGTTCCTGGAGCAGACCGCATGAGCGATATCGAGATGATCGAGGCCGCCGCCACACGTCTGGCCGGCCATGTGCGGCGCACGCCGCTGCTGTCCTCGCCGTTTCTGGACGAGATCGCCGGGCGCCGGGTGCTGGTGAAACCCGAATGCCTGCAGCACACCGGCAGCTTCAAGTTCCGCGGCGGCTGGTCGGCGATCTCGGCGCTGGATCCGCAGGTGCGGGCACGCGGCGTCATCGCCTTCTCCAGCGGCAACCACGCCCAGGGCGTGGCTTATGCGGCGCAGCTGCACGGGGTGGCGGCGGTGATCATCATGCCGTCGGACGCGCCGCGCATGAAGATCGACAACACCCGCGCGCTGGGGGCCGAGGTGGTGCTCTACGACCGCGCCAACGAGGATCGCGATGTGCTCGGTGCTAGGCTGGCGGCAGAGCGCGGGCTGACCCTGATCAAACCCTTCGACGAGCCGCTGGTGATCGCCGGTCAGGGCACCGCCGGGCTGGAGATCGCCGAACAGGCGGCCGAGCAAGGCGTGCGCCAGGCCGATGTGCTGATCCCCTGCGGCGGCGGCGGGCTGACCGCCGGCGTCGCGCTGGCGCTGGAGGCCCGCGCCCCCGGCCTGCGCCCCCGCCCCTGCGAGCCCGAAGGCTTCGACGATACCGCCCGCTCGCTCGCCTCCGGCCATATCGAGCGCAACGAACGGCTGTCGGGATCGCTCTGCGATGCGATCATCACGCCGCAGCCAGGGCAGATCACCTTTCCGATCAACAAGCGGCTGTGCGGCCCCGGGCTGGTGGTCAGCGAGGATGAGGCGCTGCACGCCATGGCGCTGGCCTTCGCCCGGCTGAAGATCGTGCTGGAACCCGGCGGCGCCGTGGCGCTGGCCGCGGCGCTGTTCCGTCCCGACCAGATCGAGGGCGATGCGGTGATCGCGGTGGGCTCGGGCGGCAATGTCGACGCGCTGGTATTCCGCGCCGCGCTGGAGAAATTCGCCGGGTAATCCCGGGCGGATCCGAATGCCGCAGATTTCCGCGTCGTTTCGGCTTTTGTCAAAACGCGGATAGACCGTGGCGCAAATACCGAGCCGCCCCAGAACGCCGAATTCTTTTGGCAGGATTCGGAAGGGAGAAAAGGCTTATCTCATCGGATCAGACGGTATCGACCGTCTGATCCATGATCGCGCCGCCGGACCGGGGGACGCGGTGCTGGAGCCGGTGACGCCCGCCGGCGGATACTGATGCCCTCGGACGGCGAGGCCACCCGCCGTGTCCGGCAGTTTGCCATTCCGCGAAATCCGCAGAAACGCGCCTATGCCAGTTGATTTTAATCAACACGTCTGCCGTTCTTTCATGTCAGTATAAATTCGTGGACTGATCCGAACCTTGGGGGAGTACGAAGGAATGGCGGAATTCATCATACACGGTCCGGAGCTGACCACCGTCACCGGCACGGAGGGTGACGATCGTCTGATCTATTTTCTCGAATCCGGGCCGGGCGGCATGTTGCTGCAGCTTCCCACGCCCAACCCTCTGGGCGGTTATGACGGGGTGTTCCTGCCCACCGATGGCGACCCCACCCATTTCACCGGCATCGAGAATATCAGCTTTGTCGATCAGGTCGGCGGCGACGACACGCTGACCACCGGCGGCGGCGACGATGTTCTGACCGGCGGCGGCGGCCGCGATGTTCTGACCGGCGGCGCCGGGATCGATACGCTGTCGGGCGGCAACCGGAACGACATCCTGCGCGGCGGCGACGATGGCGACTGGGTCCACGGCGGCAATGGCAACGACCGCATGTTCGGCGACGTCGGCAACGACTCGCTGATCGGGGGCAACGGCAACGACCGGCTGTTCGGCGGCACCGGCAACGACTTTATCGACGGCGGCGACGGCGACGACCTGATCTACGGTGGGGTCGGCGAGGATTTCATCATCGCCGATGCCGGTACCGATGTGGTGCTTGCTGGCGCCGGCAAGGATATGGTCGAAATCTCCTTCGACGCGATCAAGACCATCGACGGCGGCGGCGCCCGCGACATGCTGACGGTGTTCCACTTCACCGAGGCGCCAGCCGGCATGAGGCTGACCTTCGACATGACCACCGGCGCTTTCACGGCGACTGACGCCATCATGGCCGCCAGCACCGCCACCAACTTCGAGGATTTCGCCTTCCAGGGCGACATCAACGTCAAGATGCTGGGCACCGACGTGGCGAACCAGCTGTTCGGCAGCGTCGGCAACGACATCCTGCGCGGCGGCGACGGCCGCGATGCGCTGTTCGGCGAGGATGGCAACGACCTGCTGCGCGGCAACCAGAAGGCCGACCTGCTGAACGGCGGCCTGGGCGATGACATCATGATCGGCGGTGCCGGCGCCGATACTTTCATCTTCGCCGGCGGTCTCGACCAGATCACCGATTTCAAGAACGACGTCGACACGATCCAGGTGCTCGGCGGTCTGGTGCCCTTCGGGACCACGGTGCAGGACCTGGTCGACAGCGCCACGGTGGTCGATGGCAACACGGTGATCGCGCTGGATGCCGACAATGTCCTGACCATCAAGGGACTGACCGACGCCGCGCTGCTGCTCGACGATCTGCTGATCGTCTGACCCGGCCCCGACCGATGCCCAGCGGCCGTCCCGCGGGGGCGGCCGCCTGTCGTTGTGCAGGGCAGCGCCTTGCCACCCTTTGCCGCCACGCCGGAACCCGCTACAAGGCCGCAACGCGAACGAGGGGGACAGGATGCATATTGCCGATCTGGACGATGTCCAGCTGCATTACCGGATCGACGGCGACCCCGACGGGGCGCCGGTGGTCTTCTCCAATTCCCTGGGCACCGACCTGCGGCTGTGGGAGCCGATCCTGCCGCTGCTGCCGGCCGGGCTGAAACTGATCCGCTACGACACCCGCGGCCATGGCCTGTCGTCGCTGCCGCCGGGCCCCTACTCCATGGGGGCGCTGGTCCGCGATGCCGAACGGCTACTCGATCACCTGCAGATCCGCGACTGCGTCTTCGTCGGCCTGTCGATCGGCGGCATGATCGCGCAGGGGCTCGCGGTCAAGCGGCTGGACCAGGTGCGCGCGCTGGTGCTGTCGAACACGGCGGCCAAGATCGGCACCAAGGCGATGTGGGACGACCGCATCGCCCAGATCCGCGCCGGCGGACTGGAAAGCGCCGCCGATGCCACCCTGGAGCGCTGGTTCGGCAAGGCCTTCCGCACCGGGCCCGACCTGACGCTCTGGCGCAACATGCTGACGCGCCAGCCGCTTGAGGGCTATGTCGGCTGCGCCGCCGCGATCTCGGGCACCGATTTCTACACCCCCACCAGCGGCCTGCGGCTGCCGGCGCTGGGGATCGCCGGCGATGCCGATCGGTCCACCCCGCCCGATCTGGTGCGCGAGACGGTCGAGCTGATCCCCGGCGCGCGCTTCCGGCTGATCCGCGGCGGCGGCCATCTGCCCTGCGTCGACCAGCCGGAGGCCTATGCCGCCGCGCTCACCGGCTTCCTGACCGAGATCGGTCACCTGTGAACGGAGAACACCCATGGCCGATTTCCTGCTGATCCACGGCTCGTGTCACGGCGCCTGGTGCTGGCGTGACCTGATCCCGCAGCTGACCGCCCTGGGCCACAGCGCCCGCGCCATCGACCTGCCGGGCCATGGCGACGACCCCACCCCGCTGGCGGAGGCGACGCTGGAGGGTTGCCGCGACGCCATCCTCGCCGCCAGCGGGCCGCAGACCATCGTGCTCGGCCATTCCTGGGGCGGCTATCCGATCAGCGCCGCGGCCGAGGCGGCGCCCGAGAAGATGCGCGGGCTGATCTACCTCTGCGCCTATGTGCCGATCTCGGGTCTGTCGATGGTCGAGATGCGCAAGCGCGCCGCGCGTCAGCCGCTGATGCCGGCGGTGCGGCGGTCCGAGGACGGGCTGTCCTTCGATTTCGACCCGGCGCAGGTGCCGGAGCTGTTCTATCACGACTGCCCGCAGGCGGCGGTGGCCTATGCCATGCCCCGGCTCTGCCCGCAGGCGACCCGGCCGCAGGCGACGCCGCTGGAGGTGACCGGGCGGTGGCAGGGCGTGCCCAAGGCCTATATCCGCTGCTCCGAGGATCGCGCCATCCCGCCGGAGTATCAGGCCGAAATGGTGCAGGACTGGCCGCGCGACCGGGTGTTCACGCTGCCGACCTCGCATTCGCCGTTCTTTTCGGACCCCGCCGGCCTCGCCGCGCTGCTGGACCGGATCGCGGCGGTTCTCTGAACCGGGATATGCGCCAGGCAGACCCAATTGCGCAACGCGCGCCGGGCGGGTGCCTGCCCGTGGGATGGCGCAACAACCGCTGAGCAGCGCGCTTTATGGCAGCCAGATACATCCCCGCTGTGACCGATGCGCGACGCTGCCAAAGCGCCAGCCCGCCGGGACGGGCAGGCGCTCGCCCGGCGCCTTCGGCGCAGTTCGGGCGGATCGGCGCATTGGTCCGATGACCGCGACGTCCCTGCAAATCGGACATGACCTTTCCCCACATGGCCCCCGCCAAGTTTCCCTGACGGCAAGCGCGGCCATTTGCGCTTTCCGCCGCGGGGGCCCCCGGCTAGCGTCGCGATATTTTCCGACGCCAGTCATTCAGCCCCCCCGATTTGCCCCGGATAGTACCCGTGCTCCGCCTGCCGATCCTGTTCCTGCTGGTCACCGTGATGCTCGACGCCATGGGCATCGGATTGATCCTGCCGGTGATGCCGCAGCTGATCCTCGACGTGCAGGGCGGCAGCCTGGCGCAGGCGGCGGTCTGGGGCGGCGTGCTGTCGACCGCCTTCGCGGTGATGCAGTTCCTGTTCAGCCCCGGCCTCGGCAAACTGTCGGATGCCCACGGCCGCCGGCCGGTCCTGCTGGTCTCGCTCGCGGTGCTGACGCTGGACTATCTGGTGATGGCGCTGGCCAGCTCGATCTGGCTGCTGCTGCTGGGCCGGCTGCTGGGCGGCATCACCTCGGCCACCCAGGCCACGGCCGCCGCCTATATGGCGGACCTGTCCGAACCTGAGGAGAAATCCGCCAACTTCGGCCTGATCGGCGCCGCCTTCGGGGCCGGCTTCGTGCTGGGACCGCTGATCGGCGGTGTGCTGGGCACGCTGGGGCCGCGCGCCCCCTTCTATGCCGCCGCGCTGCTGGCCGGGGTCAATGTCCTGTTCGGCCTGGCGGTGCTGCGCGAGACGGTGACCGACCGCATCCGCCAGCCGTTCTCCTGGGCCGGCGCCAACCCGCTGCGCGCCTTCCGCGCCGTCGCCGGCCTGCCGGGCGTGGCGCCGCTGCTGGCGGTCTTCCTGCTCTATTCCGTGGCGCTCTATGTCTATCCGGCGATCTGGGCCTATTTCACCCAGGCCCGCTTCGGCTGGACCCCCAGGGTGACCGGCCTGTCGCTGGCGCTGTTCGGCGTCACCATCGCGCTGGTGCAGGGCGGGCTGATCCGGCTGGCGCTGCACCGGCTGGGCGATCGCGGCACGGTCATCTGCGGGCTGGGGCTGAACCTGATCAGCTTCGGCCTGATCGCGCTGGTCACCGACGGCCGGCTGGCGCTGATCCTGACGCCGGTCGCGGCTCTGGGCGCGGTGGTGATGCCGGCGCTGCAGGGCATCATGTCGCGCATCGCCCCCGACGACGCGCAGGGCGTGCTGCAGGGCGTGCTGACCTCGATCCACGCGCTGGCGATGATCGTCTCACCGCTGATGATGACCGGCACCTTCGCCGCCTTCACCGCCGCCACCGCCCCGATCCATTTGCCCGCCGCCCCCTTCCTGCTGTCGATGCTGCTGCTGGCGGCGGCGATGACGGTGTTCCTGCGCGCCCGCTTTGCCGTCGCGTGACGCCCCGCGACAAGACCGAATTCCCGCTTGCCCTGCGGCCGCCGCCGGGCCACGTTATCCGCGAATAAGGGAGAATGAGATGCAAACCATCAAGGCCGCCGTGTGCCATGAATTCGGAAAACCGCTTGTCATCGAGGAGGTTCTGCTCGCCGCGCCGGGCATGGGGGAGGTCGAGGTCGAGATCGACGCCGTGGCGATCTGCCATTCCGACATCAGCTATGCCGACGGCGGCTTCGGCGGCCCGCTGCCCGCCGTCTATGGCCATGAGGCCGCCGGGCGCATCGTCGCCGTGGGCGGCGGCGTTCAGGGCGTCGCACCCGGCGATCACGTCTGCGTCACGCTGATCCGCGCCTGTGGCCATTGCGATTCCTGCGGCTCCGGCCATCCGACCACCTGCGAGACCCGCTATGACGGCACCAAGGGGCCGCTCAAGACCAGGGACGGCGGCACCATGTTCCAGGCGCTGGCCTGCGGCGCCTTCGCCGAAAAGGTCGTGGTCGACCAGAGCCAGGTGGTGAAGATCCCCGCCGATCTGCCCAAGGACGTCGCCTCGCTGATCTCCTGCGGGGTGATCACCGGGGTGGGCGCCGCCGCGCTGGCGGCCGAGATGCGCGTCGGCCAGGACGCCGTGGTGATCGGCGCCGGCGGCGTCGGGCTGAACGCGATCCAGGGCGCCCGCATCGCCGGCGCCCGCCGCATCGTCGCGGTCGACATGCTGGAGGAGAAGCTGGAGGTGGCGAAGGAATTCGGCGCCACCGACGTGGTCCTGGCCAGCGCCGCCAAACCCTGGAACGAGGTGAAGAAGATCCTCGGGCGCGGCGCCGATGTGGTGCTGGTCACCGTCGGCGTGGCCGAGGTCTATTCCGCCGCGCCGCGCTATCTGGCCAACAACGGCAAGGTGGTGATGGTCGGCATGCCCCACGGCGACAAGGTCGCCACCTATTCGCCGCTGATCATGGCCGATGTCGGCCAGGGGCTGGTCGGCTCCAAGATGGGCAATATGGTGATCAAGCGGGATATCCCCTGGATCATCGACCTCTACAAGCAGGGCCGGCTGAAGCTGGACGAACTGGTCTCGGGCCGCTGGCGCCTCGACCAGATCAACGAGGCGATCGACAGCACCCGCAGCGGCGCCGCCCGGCGCAACGTGATCCTCATCGACCGCTGAGAAGGTCCCCCCCGCGCTGACCGCAGCCGCGGGGGCGACCGCCGCCGGCGCGGGCGCCGCAAGCGCCCGGCGGTGACCGCGCCAAAGGCATCCGCGCCCCGGAACCGGGCATCGGCAAACGATCGCGCCACCGAACCGCCAACAGAGACGTGACTTGACCCTGCGTTCTGAGTCACTATTTCGGAAGCGACACTTTCACACCCCGCACAGGATCTCCCGGAACTTGAGCATTCAGACCGCCTCCAAACTGCCGCCCGAAACGCCCGGAAGCATGGCCAGCCGCGCCAGCGACGCCGCGTCTTTCCTCAAGACGCTGGCCCATGAGGGGCGGCTGATGATCCTGTGCCACCTCGGCACCGGCGAGAAATCGGTGGGCGAGCTGGAGGATCTGCTGCACATCCGTCAGGCCGCCGTCAGCCAGATGCTGGCCCGGCTGCGCGACGAGGGTCTGGTGACCACCCGCCGCGACGGCAAGACGATCTATTACGCGCTGGCCGACAGCAATACCGAACAGCTGATCGGGCTGCTCTATTCGCTGTTCTGCGGCCCCGACGCTGCCAGCCAGCCGGGCTGAGCCGACAGCGCCCCGCCTAGCCCTGCAAGCCCGGCGCGCCTGCTTTCACCTTGGTCCAAATACCTATTCGCCCGCAGGGGTCCGGCCTGCCATCCTCAGTTGGCGACGTAACCCGCCACCACCTGCAGCAGCTTGAACGCCGTGGCGGCGTCGTTTTCCACCACCGCCAGGAATTCCTCCTCGCCGATGCGCAGACAGGTCAGCTCGGTCTCCGCCACCATGCTCAGCGCCCGCGGCACCTTGCGGATCAGCCCCAGTTCACCCACCAGCGTGCCCGGTCCGACGCGGCTGATCAGCCGGTCCGCCGCGCCCTCCTGCGGCAGATACAGCCCGGCCTCCCCCTCGATCACCATATAGGCGCCGTCCTTGGGCTGGTCGCCCTTGAGAAACACCACCTCGCCCGCCGGCGCGTGATACCAGCGCGCCCCGAAGGCCAGCAGCCGCAGCTGCTTGCGGTTCAGCTCGGAAAACAGCGGCGTCTGTTCCAGCGCCCGCAGCTTGCGGGCCAGATCGGCACTGGCGCCGCTGTCCTGCTCGGCCTCGCCGCCGGCGCCCTCGCTGACGATACGACCCTGACGCAGCTCCAGGAAACTGTCGAACAGGCTGTCGTCCTCGAACCGCTCGGCCAGACAGATCACCGTGGTGCCGGGCAACAGCGCGCGCAGATTGCGCAACAGCGCCGCCTGGGTGCCGGCGTCGCCGCCCGACAGCGCCTGATCCAGGATCAGGATATCGGGCCGCTTGATCGTGGCCCGGCAGAACGACAGCGGCTCGGCGAAGATGGCCGGCAGGTTCTGCCCGCCCAGCGCGATCGGCACGTCATAGATCAGCTCGATCACCAGATCCTGCGCGCCGTTCTCGGCCAGCACCCCGGCGATCAGCTTGCGCAGCTCGTCGCCCTTGCTGCCGGCGGCATCCGAGATCTTGCCGAAGAGCGCGTTCTCCAGCACCGTGAAGCCGGGCGCGAAGGCCGCCATGTCCAGCGGCGCGAAGAGATCGCCGAGGCTTTCCAGCAGCTCATGCGCATGGCCGGCGCGCAGTTCCAGAATCCGCGCCTTGAGATCGTCCGAGAAGGCCGGGCCGATCTGCTCCGCCGAGATTCGGAACGGCACCGTCAGAAACAGCGCCATCTCCTCGTCGCTCAGCGCCGCGGCGCCACCGCCGCGGGTCTTTTCCACCAGTTCGACGGCGGTCTCGTAGGTCTTGCTGTCGATCCCCAGCTTGCGAAACAGCGGATGGTCGGTGCCGTCCAGACCGAAGATCTGCCGCAGCATGTCGATCACATCGCGGGTCAGCTCGACCAGCGTCTCATCCAGCCCCAGCCGCCGCATCTGCGCCATGAAAATGGCCTGCCCGGGCAGCGCCTCGGGCGTGACCGGCCGGCGCGGGGTGGCGAACAGCAGGTTCTCCCCCACCGGCAGCGCCGGGTTGTAGAGATCGGGCTTGCAGAAGAACACATGGCCGCGCAGGCCCGCATCGCGCACCGCCTGCTGCACCTGCGGGCGCAGTTCGACCAGCCGGGCGGCCAGTTCGCGGTGATCGGCCTCGTCGAACCGCTGGTCCAGCCCGCGCTCGAACATCGCCGGACCCGATCCCATGCCGCGGATCAGCTGCAGCCACCAGGCGCGCAGCGCCTGCGGGCTGTCGAACCCGGCGACCGAGGGATCCAGCCAGTCGGCGTCATAGGGATCGGCGCTGTTGCCGGCGCGCAGCGCCTCGGCGTGATGATCGCTGTCGCGCCCCCCGGACAGCGGCCGCAGCCGCATCGGCATCATCACATTGTCGCCGAAGCTGCCCTGAAACATCACCGGTCGCGCCGCGGCATAGCCGATCCGCGCCGCGATCACCGCCTGATGCAGGCCCGACAGATCCAGATCGCCGATCCGCACATGGCCGCCGCTGGGCAACAGCTCGCGCGTCAGCAGCTCGGCCATGGCGCGGCGGTCCTCCTCGCTGGGCGCGGCGATGCCGATCACCGACCCGCCGCCCAGCCGGGCGTTCAGATCCTCCAGCACCAGCACGCCGTCGGCATCGCGCACCGTCACGCCGTCCAGCACGATGTCGCCGTTCAGATGCGGCACGCTCTCGGGCTCGCCCTCGAACAGACGCTCGTCCACCATGCCCGCCGGCGCGAATCGTTCGGTGATCACCTCCCAGCGCAGCGACATGTCCTGGGTCTGGTTGTAATAGGTCAACAGCTCCTTCCAGGGCGAGCTCAGGTCCTTGTAGGCCGCCAGCGCCGCCACCAGCGCCCCCAGCGACACCGCGCCCTGCAGCACCAGATAGCCGCCGATCGAGAAGAAGAAGAACGGCGTCAGCTGGCCGATGAAGTTGTTGAGGAACTTCATGAAGAATTTCTTCTGGTAGATGTCGAAGCGGATGTCGAACAGCCGGCCCAGCTGTTCGGTGATCGTCGCCATCCGATAGCGCCAGCCGCCATTGACCCGCAGCGCGCTGGCGCCGGCGGCGCTCTCGCCGATCGCGGCGGCCAGCACCCGCACCTCCTGAATGCGCTTCTTGTTCAGCTGGTTGATCTGGCGCTGCAGCTTGGGGATCAGCCAGGCCTGCAACGGGATCAGCGCCACCGCCGCCAGCCCGAACCAGAAGCTCTGCAGGAACAGGAACCCCAGGATGGTGATCATCTGCCCCGCCTGCAGCACCGGCTGGCTGATCGCATCGCCCATCAGCCCGCCCATCGGCTCGCTCTCGGCGGTGATCATCGACACCAGTTCGCCCTGGCTGACCCGTTCGAAATAGGGCTGGGGAAACCGCAGGATGCGCCCGATCAGCAGATAGCGGAACCGCCGCAGCATGCGCTCCGACAGGATCCCCTTCATCGTGTTGATGCGCATCTTCAGCAACCCGTGCGCCAGCACCGACAGCAGGAAGGCCAGGCACAGGATCGCCAGGAAGGTGACCTGATCGAAGCTGTAGCCGTAATAGGTGATGGTCGAGCTCTGCGAGCCGATCGCGTCGTTGATGATCCGCTTGGGCAGCTCCAGCGTCAGATAGAGCATCGGGAACAGCGTCGCGGTGACCACCAGCAGGATCAGCTGATCCCGCTTCGAATGGGTCCAGATGAAGCGGAAGAGCGAAGGTTCGATGGCGAGGGTCCCCGGGCGGAAGGGTGATCTGACGGCCTTGACGCCACGATATGCGGCGACCGGTGCCGTGACAAGCCACCGGGCGCGGCAGGGCGCAAGCGCGGGTTTCGCGCCGTCAATTGCAGCCAGGACAATTGCAGGGCGGGATCGAAACCCGTAAGCTTTCGCCAACTCTCACGGGGGACCCGCCCTTGACCGGACCTGTCGGCACGCTTCTGATCCTGCTCTGCCTCCTGCAGATCAAACACATGTTTGCCGACTATTTCCTGCAAACGCCGCGGATGCTGTCGGGGCGCGGGGAATACTGGCACATCGGCCGCGCCCAGCATGCCGGGGTGCATGCGCTGGGGTCGATCATCGCCTTCGCGCTGGTCGGCGCCCCGGTGCCGTTCATCGCGGTGGTGGTGGTGCTGGAATGGGTGCTGCATTTCCACATCGACTTCTGGAAGGCGCGGCAGTGCGACCAGAAGCAGCTCGACCCCTACAAGGCCGCCTTCTGGCGCGCCTCGGGCATCGACCAGGCGCTGCATCAATTCACCTATGTGGCGATGCTCTGGGCCTGGGCGGAATACGTGGCCTGAACCCGGCACGCCCCGGCCTTTTTCTGGCTAGAAATATCCCGGGGGAGGCGCGCGTCAGCGCGACGGGGGCAGCGCCCCCAAACCGGCGCGGCGCGGTGAAAATGCCGGCACCGGCGCGGCATAGCCCTTCAGCCGCACCGGCTCCAGCACCTCGAAGCGGATGCCCACCAGCCCGGCGGCGGCCTGCCGCGTTGCCTGATCGACCAGGACCTGTCCCGGCGCCGCCTCCGAACACAGCCGCGAGGACAGGTTCACGGTCGATCCCAGCACGGTGAAATCCATCCGCGCCCTGGCGCCCATCGCGCCCATCACCACCTCGCCCGAGGCGACGCCGATGCCGACGTGCAGCTGATAGTCGGGATAGTCCTCCAGCAGACGCGCCATCGCCTCGGTGATCTCGACCGCGCAGGCGACTGCGCGCCGCTCCATCTCCTCGCCCTCGAAGACCGCGACCAGCGCGTCGCCGACGAACTTGTCGACATCGCCGCCATGGCGCACGACGATATCGGTCTGCACGTCGAAATAGCTGTTCAGCGCCTCGATCACCACCTCGGGCGGGACCCGTTCGGAAAAGGCGGTATAGCCGCGGATGTCGGTGAAGATCACCGAGACCCGGCGCCGGGCGCCGCCGCGGCGCATGCCGCTCTCATCCGCGCTCTGGATCGCCGAGACGGTCCCGCGCGAGACGAATTTCATCAGCTCCAGCCGCTCGCCCAGCTCGCCGATCATGCGGTTGAACCGCGCCGCCAGATCGCCGATCTCGTCGCGCGCGCGCACCCCCTCGACCCGGGCGGCGAAATCGCCCTCCCCCACCCGCTCGGCGACGGCGCCGATCTTGAGGATCGGCCGGGTCAGCTGGCGCGCGAAGACCAGCGCGCCAAGCCCCGCGATGACGAAGCCCACCAGGCCCACGATCAGGATCTGCCGGGTGATCGCATTGACCACCGCATAGGCGCTGTCTTCACTCAGCTCGGTGATCACCGCCCAGGGCAGCCAGTCGGGAAACGCATAGGCGCCCAGCATCGCCGCGCCACCCGGGCGCACATAGGGCTCCAGCGCCTCGGCCCGGGCGCCGGCGACGATCAGCGGCTGCGCGGCGGCGACGATGGCGCGGTCGGTCAGCAGCGCGGGCTCCGCCCCCAGCACGCGGCGACCGGCCTGATCGACCACGGTGATCTCGCCCCGCTGGGCAAAGGGATGCCGACGCACCATATCGCCCAGGATCGACAGGTCGATCTTGGCCGCCATGGTCACCTGCCGCCCGGCGATCTGGGTGCTGAGCGGCAGCGCCAGGGTGGCGATCCAGTCGCCGGTCTCGGCGATCCGCCCCACCACCGGGCGGCCGTATTGCCCGGTCGCCCCGATCGAGCGGATCAGATCGGCCGAGGTCGACAGCGTCCGCACCGGATCGAGCCCGGCGCGGGCCAGTCGCGCGGCGAAGCCTTCGTTGGTCACCAGGATCGGCAGGTCCGAGCCCTGCACCGAGAGCTGCAGCGCCACCACCTGCGGCAGTTGCTCAAGCCCCAGCGTCAGCAGCGAGACCTTCTGCTGCACCCCCAGCTCGGCGCTGTCGATGCCGTTGCGGATCACCGTCAGGGGCGTCAGCCAGCGGCCCTCGAACGTGGTGTCGAAGGCGGCCCGCAGTTCCGCCGCGACGGTGGCCAGATCCTCGTTCGCGGCGCTCTTCAGCTCGTCCCGCGTCAGCCGCGTCAGGTTCTGGCCGACCAGCGCCAGCGGCGCCACGGCCAGCAGCGCGGCGAAGACGAAGAACTTGAGGCGCAGGGGGAATCGCATGGCGGATTATTGGTCTCGTGGCCGCGCCTCCACAATGGCCGAATCGCGCGCCACCCCGCAGGCGAGGCCGGTGGTATCGCGCGCCTCGACCGTCACGGTATAGCGGCCGGGCGCGGCGTAGCCGTGGCGCACCAGCGCGCCGGCGGCGCGGCCGCCATCGCCGAAGTCCCAGCTCAGCCGCACGCCCTGCCCGTCGGGATCGTGGGTCGTGCTGGCATCGAATCGCAGATCGTCATGCGCGGCGCCCACCGGCACGCTGCGGTCCGGGCCGGCGTCGACCACCGGCGGCGCGTTGACCAGCACCTGCGCGGTATCGCTGCCGGTGTCGCAGCCCGCAGCCCCGCTGTCGTCGCGCACGGTCAGCCGCACCTCAAGCGCGCCGGCGCGGTCAAAGATCCGCTCGACCCGCCGCCCCTCCAGCGTCACGCCGTCGCTGAACGCCCATTCGTAACCCACCAGCGTGCCGTCCAGATCAGCCGAGGGGCCGGCATCGAAGACCACCGCGTCGCCCGGGCAGACCACCCGGTCCGGCCCGGCCAGCGCCGAGGGCGCGGCATTGACCCGCGCGTAGACCTCTTCGCTGCTGCGGCTGCTGATCAGCCCGGCGCCGTCGTCCAGCGTCACCTGCACCGGGAACAGGCCCGGGCGCTCGAACATATGGCGCACCTCATGCCCCTCGGTCTGGCGCCCGTCGCCGAAGACCCAGCTGACCCTGGTGTCGGGCGCGGCGGCCACGGTCCATTGCACCGGCTGCGCCGGGCAGACCGGCGGCGGCGCCGCCAGATCGGCCACCGGCACCGGGCGCACCTCGACCTGCCGGCTGAGGCTGACGGCGCTGTTGCCGGTGCCGGCGTCGTCGCGCACGGTCAGCCGCAGCTCGTAGCTGCCGGGGCGGTCGAACCGATGGGCGGCGACCACACCGGCGGCGGCATTGCCGTCGCCGAAGGCCCAGTCATAGGCGACGATCGCCCCATCCGCGTCGCTGGAACCGCCGGCGTCGAAAATCGCCTCCTGCCCCACCGCCAGCACCTGCGGCCCGTCGATCCGCGGCACCGGCGCGGCGTTCACCACCACCCGGTGCACCGCCTCAAGGTTGCCGCAGCCCTCGCTGCCGCCGCTCATCTCGGCCCGCAGGGTGACGATGTAATCGCCCGGCTCGGCCCAGATGTGAGAGACCTCGGCCCCCTCCGCCGTGCTGCCATCGCCGAACTCCCAGCGCAGCGCCTGCGCCACGCCGCCGCCGCTGTCGCTCAGCCGGGCGACAAAGCCGGTCTCGGCCCCGGCCGGGGCACGTTCCGGCCCGTCGACCGACAGCTCCGGCGCCGGGATCACCTCGACCAGCGCGGTGTCGGAATCGAGCGGGCTGCAATTGCCCTGCGCGTCGCCGGTGATGGTCAGTGTCACGCTGTAGCTGCCCGGGCGGGTGAAGATATGCACCGGCGTCTCGCCGCTGCCGGTGCCGCCATCGCCATAGGTCCAGCTGAAGGCATTGACCGCCCCGTCCGCATCGGTCGAGCCCGAGCCATCGAAGCGGACCTTGCTGTTGGCGCAGACCCGCAGGTCCGGTCCGGCGTCGGCCAGCGGCCCCTCGCGCACCAGCGCGGCGATGCGGTCCATGTCGGTGCCGTAGTCGCTGCCGCTCTCGTTGCGGACATGCAGGGTCACCGGGTAGACGCCGGGTTTCTCATAGGTCTTGGTCGGGTTGATCAGGTCGGAAGCGCTGCCGTCGCCGAAATCCCAGGAATAGAGCAGCAGCCCGCCGTCCGGATCGGCGCTGCCGGAGGCGTCGAACAGGATCGGCTCGCCCGAGCAGACATCGCGGTTGCCGCCGGCATCCGCCAGCGGCCGCGCCTTGATCCGCACCGTGGTGGCGTCGATCGCCCGGGCATTGGCCAGCCCGGTGCCGTCATCGACCCGCAGCGTCACCGGATAGACCCCGGCGCGCGGGTAGACATGGGTCACCCGCGCGCCGAACACCGGGGCAGAGCCGTCGCCGAAGTCCCAGCGATAGATCAGCGGATCGCCGTCGGCATCGGCGGATTTGCCGCCGTCGAATTCGACATAGAGGCTCTCGGTCACGATGGCCGGGCCGGCCTCGGCCTGCGGCGCGTGGTTGACCCGGATGGTGACATCGTCGCTGGCGGTGGCGTTCAGCACGCCGCTGTCGTCGGTGACGATCAGCTGCGCCGACCAGACGCCGGGGGTGACATAGGCACGCTCGACCCGCGCCGCGTCGAGCGGCGCGCCGAGATCGTCGAACTCCCAGCGATAGCCGGTCAGCTGCCCGTCGGGATCGTAGGACTGGCCGGCGTCGAAGATGACGCTGTCGCCGGGGGCGAGCAGCAGGTCAGGCCCCGCCACCGCCACCGGGGCGGCGTTGACGGTGATCAGCACCTCGGCATCGTCCTGCGCGGCGCCGCCGGGGAAATTGTCGGAGACGGTCAGGCCGATCCGGTGCAGCCCCGGCTCGGTCAGACTGTGCGCCACCTGCGCCCCCTGCGCCTCGCTGCCGTCGGGGAAGCGCCAGACATACTCCGCGATCTGCCCGTCGGGGT
Organism: Pseudodonghicola sp.; assembly: GCA_050177915.1. Taxonomy (GTDB): domain Bacteria; phylum Pseudomonadota; class Alphaproteobacteria; order Rhodobacterales; family Rhodobacteraceae; genus Pseudodonghicola. Next base: position 17,350 of record JBFXGQ010000010.1, read on the forward strand.
CGACCGAGGCCGCGCCCGAGAGCACGAATTCCGCCCCCGGCGCCACCACCTGCGCCGGGCCGGCGTCGGCGATGGGCGAGGCGTTGACCACCACCCGCAGGGTGTCGCGGTCGATGTTCAGCGGCGCGCCGCTGTCGTCGCGCACCACCAGCGCGACCTCATAGCTGCCGGGACGCTCATAGGCGTGGCTGACCCGCTGCCCGGTGGCGGTCGCGCCGTCGCCGAACTCCCATGCCCAGCCGGCGACCTTGCCGTCCGGGTCGGTCGAGCCGCCGCCGTCGAAACTCACCACGCTGGCGGTCACGAACTGATCCGGGCCGGCATCGGCGTCGGGCGCGGCATCCACCCGCACCACCTGCGCCACGCTCTGCAGCGCCGAGGCGGTGCCGCTGTCGTCGATCACCGTCAGCGTCACGGTGAAGTCGCCCGGCCGGGTCCAGGCATAGGTCACCAGCGGCCCCTCGCCCGTCGCGCCATCGCCGAAGTCCCAGATATAGGACAGGATCTGCCCGTCCGGATCGGCCGAGGCAGTGCCGTCGAGCACCGCCGCCTCGGACACCGAGACCGGCCGCGGCGGGATGCTGAAGGCGGGCTCGGGCGGCGCGTTGACCGCCACCCGCAGCCGGTCCTGCGCGCGGTCGTTGGCCACGCCGCTGTCGTCGGTGACGCTGAGCGTGACGTTGAACAGACCCGATCCGCTGTAGGCGTGGGTGACCGTCTCGCCCTTCAGCACGGTGCCGTCGCCCATGTCCCAGACGTAGGAGGCGATCAGCCCGTCGATGTCATAGCTCGCCCCGGCGCTGACGCTGATCGGCTGGCCCACCACCGCCTGCTGATCGGCGCCGGCCTCGGCCACCGGCGGGAAGTTGACCACCACGCGGCGGGTCTCCACCCCGAAGTTGCAGGGGTGATCGGTGCCATCCTCGACCCGCAGCACGGCGCGGAACTGGCCCGGCGCCGCGTAGATGTGGCTGGCCTGCGCCCCCTCGGCCAGGGCGCCGTCGCCGAAGCTCCAGCGATAGCGGGTGATCGGGCTGTCGGAGGGCTGCGAGGCGCTGCCGTCGAAACCGACCGGCTGGCCCGGCGCCACCACGATATCGGCCCCCGGCACCGCGATCGGCGCGTCGCGCACATGCACCGGCAGCTCCAGCGCGGCACCACGGCCCGGGCGGCTGCCCGGTTCGGTCACCTCGAGCCGCGCAGTATAGCGGCCTGGCGCCGCGTAGCGATGGGCGATCACCGCCTCCGCTGATGAGGCGCCGTCGCCGAACCGCCACAGATAGGACAGCGGCGTCGCGCCGGTGGTGCCGCTGGCATCGAAGGCGACGGCGCGGCAATCGGCCAGCGGCCGGGCGCTGCCCAGGATCGCGGGGCGTGCGGGCTCGGGTGCGCGCTGCGGCGGCATCTGCAGCGGCAGCGCCCGACCCTCGGCGTCGAACACCGCCAGCGTCACGTCGTTGGGGGTCTCGAAGCCGCCCTTCAGGCTGACCGCCAGATCGGTGTCGGCGGTCTCGACCGTGTCGGAGGTCCAGAAGTCCTGCCCCGAGATGCGCAGCGGCAGATCGGCGAAATCGGTGACCACCGCCAGATCGCCATTGGCGCCATCGAAGCTCTGCACGGTGAGCGCGCCCTCGCCGGGGCCGGCGAAGCGCAGCCAGGTCGCCGGGTTGCCGGCCGACCAGCGCACCGTGGGGCGATAGGCGAAGATCTCCAGCCCCTCGGGCGCGCGGTCGCGGTCGCGCAGCAGGCTGACCGACAGCGAATAGCTGTTGCCGTCATTGCCCTCGGTGCCCAGCACATCGAGACGGAAATAGGCGCGGTCGCCGATCACCTCGCCCTGCCGCGCGCGCAGCGCGGTGAGCGTGACCCAGCGCCCGTCGGTTTCGGGATCGTTGCGCCAGCTCTTTTCCCGGATCAGCGTACCGGGGCCGGCGGCGGGGTCGAACACCTGCCGCGCGGCGCGGGCGCCATCGGCCACCGGCGCGGGCCGCGCGGCGGCGCTGAAGGCACCGGCGCCGCCGAACAGGCGAAAGCTGGTCTCGGAATCGGCGCTGCCGCCATAGGTGAAATCGCCCGCGCCGCCGACCTCGGGATCATAGAGCCGCAGATAGACCCGATCGGCCAGATCGGCGGGCAGGCTGAAGAAGATCTGTTCGCGGTGGTCGACGTCGCCCTCGCGGCTGGCGGCGCGGCGGCCGTAGACCACCAGCAGCCCCTCCTCGGCACGGGCTGAGACCGCGGCGGTCTGGGCCGGCAGGGCGCCCGGTTCGGCCAGCATCGCCAGACCCAGCACCGCGCCTGTCCAAATCCGTGCCTTCCGCATGTTCCATCCTCCGTTGCCGACCCGCGTGCGGGGCTCCGGCGTGATCTATTCGAATGCCGCGTTGCCGGCGTAATCCTCGATAACCAGTTCGATCAGTTCCAGCGCCCCCGGCCGGGGCGGCAGGCTGGTCCGGCACAGGCCGGCGGTGCTGTCGCAGCGCAAAAAGCCGTGCACCTCCTCTCCGCCGATGGAGAGGGTGAAGGGCGCCGCCTGCCGCAGACCGCTGACGTCCTGCGCCTCGACCGACAGCTCGATCGGGCCGTCGGCGCCCTGATGGCGGGCCAGATCGACCCGCAGGATCTGCGGCGGGTCGATGTCCAGCAGCGTGCTGATCCGGGTGAGCCCGACATTGCCGACCGCGTCGCTGGCCACCAGATCGAAGGCGTTCTCGCCCGGCAGCAGATCGCGCGTCACCGCGAACCGGCCCGTGTTCAGCGCCACCTCCTCGCCGTTCAGCTGCAGCCGCACGGCATCGCCGGCGCTGCCCGACAGCTGCAGCCGGTCGTCGCCGGTGGCGCGCGGCGGCGGTGCGTCCAGCGCGATCTGCGGCGCCAGCCGGTCGCCCAGTGCGGCGAAGTCCAGCCGCCCCTCAACCTCGCCGCCGGGGGCCAGAACCTCGATGCCATAGCGCCGCTCGGCGGCCTCGACCGGGACGGTGAAGTTCAGCGCCCCCGCCGTGCCGACCCGGGTGCGCAGCACCTCGGCCCCGGCCTCGTCGCGCACCACGACCGCCGCCCCCGGCTGAGCGGTAGCGGTGCCCGAAACCGTCAGCTCGTCAGCGCGGGCGGCCAGCGCCGCGCCGACGCGCGGGATCGTGTCCGACAGCGCGATTCGCACCGCCGCGACCGGGCGATAGACCACGGTCAGGCTGCGGGAGCTCTCGTTGCCGGCGGGATCGCGCGCCGCCACCTCGATCCGGTTCGGCCCCGGTTGCAGCGCCAGCGTCGAGAGGAAGGAGCCATCCGCCGCCACCACGAGCGGCGCGCCGTTCAGCACCACCCGCGCCTCGATCTCGGACGCGCCGAGGATCTCGACCTCCGGCGCGGTCAGGATGCTGGCGTCGGCCGGCGACAGCAACGCCAGGAAAGGCGGCGTGGTGTCGATCCGCAGGGCGAAATCGCGCGGCGTGCTCCAGGCCCCGGGCAGGCCCAGCGCATCCAGCCCCGCCACCCGCCAGTGATAGCGGCCGGGGTCCAGCCCCGTGGCGGTGAAGGCGGGGTCGTGAATGCCCCATTCGGACAGTTTCATCTGGTTGAAGCCGGGGTCCGCCGCGACCTCCAGCCAATAGGCCTGCGCCCCCTCCAGCGCCTGCCAGGCCAGCGGCGCCGTGGTGGTATAGAGGATGGTGCCCGGCGCCGGCCCCACCGGCAGCGGGCTGTCCAGCACCTGCGCCCGCTGGGCCCCGGCGGCGGTCAGCACCACGCCCTCGTTCTCGCCCACCCTGATCGTTTCGCCGCCACGCGCGATCTCCAGTCCCGGGCTGTCGTAATTGACGAAACGCGCGCCACTGCGGTCGTTCTTGATCCAGAAATCGGCGGAATTGGTGGTGGTCTCGATCCCCGGCACCTCGATCTCGAAGGCCGACTTGCCGGACAGCTGGTTCAACAGCGCATAGAAATCGCCCTCGGCCAGCGACACTTTGGTCACCTCGCCGCCAGTCAGCGGATCGGACCGCATGCGCTGGATGGTGGCGTTGGAATTGGGGTTCAGCCGCAGCCGGCTAAGGTCGCGGAAGGTCACCTGGGTGGTGGAATTGGACAGCGTCCTGAGCTTTTCGAACTCCACCAGAATGTCATTGAGCGTCCGGTCCGACCACGCCGGTTCCGCCGGCGCCCGCCCCTCGACGCTGCCCTGCACGTCCGACACCACCGCCTCGGCCGCCCGGTCGCGCTGCGCGATTGAGATCTCCAGCGCCTCGCGCGCGAAATCCGAGGCGACGCCGGCGAAACTGACGACCTGACGCCATTCGCCCTGCTCGCGGCGCGAGATCGCGCTGTCGCGGCTCTCGATGGCCTGGCCGATCTGCACCGGGGCGAAGATGCGCGCGCCCTCGGCATTGGCCTTCTGGATCGCCTGCAACGAGGCCAGCAGCGCATGATCGGCCGCCGTGACCTGCCGCACCGGCAGCGCCAGCTCGGTCCCCGGCAGCAGATCGGCGGGCGAGGCGATGTTGTTCAGCGCCAGCACCACGGGCCACAGATCGGGATCGTTGAGGTATTTGCCGACGATGCCGCGCAGCGTGTCGGCCTCGGTGAACCGGACCCGTTCCGGCGGCGCGTCCAGCGGGTCGACCTCGGCGGCGCCCGGACCGGCGACGAGCGCCAGACAGGCCGCGACCGCAGCCAGCACCGGGCGCACCGGGACACCGAAGAACAGAAAACGCACCATCGAAACCCCGCCCCCTCGAACCGGATCAAGAGGAGAAAAATTACGTCGTTTTGTCGCATCTTCACGCAACGTCAACCGAACAGGCAAGAAAATTCGGCGGTTGCCGTTCCCGTGCACCGCGACGCCACCGGCGTCACAACAAATCACCCGGCCTGAAAAGACTGTCTCAAAACGCCAAACAATTCACTCTAACCCGTCACCGGCCGGCTGCGTTTGATCGTGCGCAGCACCACATTGGTCTGGGCGCTGTCCACCGCCGGCAGGCGAAACAAAAACTCCTCCAGAAAGCGGTTATAGGCCTCCAGATCGCGGCACAAGACGCGCAGATGGTAATCCGCCTGACCTGTGGTCGCGTAGCATTCCTGCACCTCCGGCTTGGTCTCCACCGCGCGGATGAACTCGACGATCCGGTCGGGGTCGTGGCGGGTCAGATGCACGTGGACGATGGCCTGAAACCCCAGCCCCATCTGCGCGGGATTGACCACCGCGCCATAGCGCTCGATCACCCCCGCCTCCTCCAGCGCGCGCACCCGCCGCCACAGCGCCGAGGCCGACATG
>JBFXGQ010000011.1:0-22527 GCA_050177915.1 Pseudodonghicola sp.
CGCTGGCGATCAAGCAGGCGCGCGGCGATCTGATCGAGGCGATCTTCCTGATCCGCGCCTATCGCACTACGCTGCCGCGCTTCGGTGCGACCAAGCCGGTCGAGACCGGCGCCATGGCCTGCGACCGGCGCATCAGCGCCACCTTCAAGGACGCCCCGGGCGGCCAGGTGCTGGGCCCGACCTTCGATTACACCCACCGGCTGCTGGACTTCAAACTGGCCGCCGAGGGCGAGCTGCCGCAGGCGCCGCAGGCCGAGCCGCGTCATGAGCCGACGCCGCATATCACCGAATTCCTGCAGGGCGAGGACATCATCCAGCGCGAGCCGGAGAGCGAGGCGGTGCCGGGCGACCTGACCCGCCAGCCGATGTCCTTTCCCGCCGGCCGCGACATCCGGTTGCAATCGCTGACCCGCGGCGACGAGGGCTTTGTCCTCGGCCTGGCCTATTCGACCCAGCGCGGCTATGCGCGCAACCACGCGTTTGTCGGCGAGCTGCGCATTGGCACCGTGGCGGTGGAGATGGAGATCCCCGAACTGGGTTTCGCCATCGAGATCGGCGAGGTCGAGCTGACCGAATGCGAGACGGTGAACCAGTTCGCCGGCTCCAAGACCGAACCGCCGCAGTTCACCCGCGGCTACGGGCTGGTGTTCGGCCAGACCGAGCGCAAGGCGATCTCCATGGCGCTGGTCGACCGGGCGCTGCGCTGGCGCGAGCTGGGCGAGGATTTCCTCGGCGCCGCGGCGCAGGACGAAGAATTCGTGCTGAGCCATTCGGACAACATCCAGGCGACCGGCTTTCTCGAGCACATCAAGCTGCCCCATTACGTGGACTTCCAGTCCGAGCTGGAGCTGGTGCGCAAGCTGCGTCGCGAGGCCGGGGCGGAAGAGGTGCGGGAGGCGGCGGAGTGATGCCTGTCCGAGGACGAGTGAGCCAAACGATCGAAATCTCGCGGGCTGAAAGGACCAGCCATGTCTGACTACAACTTCGCCTATCTGGACGAACAGACCAAGCGGATGATCCGCCGGGCGATCCTCAAGGGGCTGGCGGTGCCGGGCTATCAGGTGCCCTTCGCCTCGCGCGAGATGCCGATGCCCTATGGCTGGGGCACCGGCGGCGTGCAGGTCTCGGCGGCGACGCTGACGCCCGAGGATACCTTCAAGGTGATCGACCAGGGCTCCGACGACACCACCAACGCGGTGTCGATCCGCAAGTTCTTCGAGAAGACCGCCGGCGTCACGGTGACCGAGGAGACGGAAAAGGCAAGTGTCATCCAGACCCGTCACCGCATCCCCGAGGCGGCGCTGACCGAGGATCAGATCCTGGTCTATCAGGTGCCGATCCCCGAGCCGCTCAGGTTCCTGGAGCCGCGCGAGACCGAGACGCGCAAGATGCACAGCCTCGAGGAATACGGGCTGATGCATGTGAAGCTCTACGAGGATATCAGCCAGCACGGCGCCATCGCCACCTCCTACGCCTATCCGGTGAAGGTGGCCGACCGCTATGTGATGGACCCCTCGCCGATCCCGAAGTTCGACAATCCCAAGCTTGAGATGGCCGCGATCCAGCTGTTCGGCGCCGGGCGCGAGCAGCGGATCTATGCGGTGCCGCCCTATACCAAGGTCGTGAGCCTCGATTTCGAGGATTACCCGTTCGAGGCGACCAAGGCGGATCATGCCTGTGACCTCTGCGGCGCCGAGGACAGCTATCTCGACGAGGTGATCCTGGACGATGCCGGCAACCGGATGTTCGTCTGCTCCGATACCGATTACTGCCGCTGCCGCCGCGAGGCGGGCCATGTCGGCCGGCTGGGCGTGGAGACGGCGGCATGAGCGAAGACGCAAAATTCTTCGAAGAATTTTGCCAAGAATTTTCAAAAATTCTTGGCGCTAACCCCATGGTCGGGGAGGAACGCAAATGACGCCCTTGTTGCAGGTCCGCGACGTGGCCAAGATGTACGGCGCCCGCATCGGCTGCACCGATGTGAGCTTCGATCTCTACCCCGGTGAGGTGATGGGGATCGTCGGCGAGAGCGGCTCGGGCAAATCGACCCTGCTCAGCTGTCTGGCCGGCCATCTGGCGGCGGATCGCGGTCAGGTGATCTTCGACACCCGCGCCGAGGGGCCGGTGGATACGGTGACCATGTCGGAGCCCGCCCGCCGCATGCTGGGGCGCACCGACTGGGCCTTTGTCCATCAGCACGCCCGCGACGGGCTGCGGATGAACGTCAGCGCCGGCGGCAATATCGGCGAGCGGCTGATGGCGGTGGGCGCGCGGCATTACGGCGACATCCGCACCCGCGCGGTCGACTGGCTCGACCGGGTGGAGATCGCCGAGAGCCGGGTCGACGACCGTCCCAGCGCCTTTTCCGGCGGCATGCAGCAGCGGCTGCAGATCGCCCGCAACCTGGTGACCGAACCGCGGCTGGTGTTCATGGACGAACCCACCGGCGGGCTGGACGTTTCGGTTCAGGCGCGGCTGCTGGACCTGCTGCGCGGGTTGGTGCGGCAGATGGGGCTGAGCGCGCTGATCGTCACCCATGACCTTGCTGTGGTGCGGCTGTTGGCCGACCGGCTGATGGTGATGAAGGACGGGCGGGTGGTGGAAACCGGCCTCACCGATCAGGTGCTGGACGATCCGCAGCATGCCTACACCCAGCTCCTCGTGTCCTCGGTATTGCAGGTGTGAGGGGGTGGATATGAGTATTTCCAGCGAGAAGAAGATGGCGATGATCGAGCTTTCCGGCGTCGGCAAGAGCTTTACCCTGCACAATCAGGGCAGCGCGGTGATCCCGGTGATGGCGGGCGCCGAGCTGCGGGTGGCGCCGGGCGAATGCGTGGCGCTGACCGGCGCCTCGGGGGCGGGCAAATCCACCCTGATGCGGATGATCTACGGCAATTACCGCGCCAACGCCGGCCGTATCCTGGTGGGCGGCGTCGACGTCGCCCGCGCCGAGCCGCGCGAGATCATCGCGCTCAGGCGCGAGGTGTTGGGCTATGTCAGCCAGTTCCTGCGGGTGGTGCCGCGGGTGCCGACGCTGGACGTGGTGGCCGAACCCCTGCTGGCGCTGGGCGTGGCGGAGGATCAGGCGCGCGCCCGGGCGGCCGAGCTGCTGGCGCAGCTCAATATCCCCGAGCGGCTGTGGTCGCTCAGCCCCACCACCTTTTCGGGCGGCGAGCAGCAGCGGGTCAATATCGCCCGCGGCTTCGCGCATGACTATCCGGCGATGCTGCTGGACGAGCCCACTGCCAGCCTCGATCCGGTCAACCGCGAGGTGGTGCTGGGGCTGATCGAGGCCGCCAAGGCGCGCGGCGCGGCGATTGTCGGCATCTTCCACGATGCCGAGGCGCGCGAGCGGGTCTGCGACCGCGCGGTCGATGTCTCGGCCTTCACGCCGAAGGTCGCCGCATGAGCAACGGGGCGGATCTTGCGCCGGTGATCGCGGTCGTCGGCCCCTCGGGCGTCGGCAAGGACAGCGTGATGCAGGCGCTGGCGGCGCGCGATCCCGGCTTCCGCATCCAGCGCCGGGTGATCACCCGGCCCGAGGATGCCGGCGGCGAGGACTTCACCGGGGTGACGCCGGAGGTCTTTGCGCGGATGCAGGCGGCGGGCGATTTCGCGCTGAGCTGGCAGGCGCATGGGCTGTCCTATGGCATCCCGGCCGAGGTGCACGATTTGCGCGCGGGCGCCCACGGTGTGCTGGTGAACCTGTCGCGGGCCGTGCTGGGCGCGGCGCAGGAGCGGTTCGGCGATCTGATCGTGCTGGCGCTCACCGCCGCGCCGGAGGTTCTGGCGGACCGTCTCGCCGCGCGCGGTCGCGAGGATGCTGCCGACCGCGCCCGCAGGCTCGACCGCGCCGCGGCGCCGCTGCCCGAGGGGCTGCGCCGGGTGATCGAGGTGGACAACAGCGGCCCGCTGGAGGCCACCGTCGACACCGTGCTGGCCCGGCTTCAGCCGGCGAGCGTGTAGCGATGGATCAGATGGAAGCGCCCGTCCTCATCCTCGCCCATCAGCGCCAGATCGGCGATCTCGAAGGGCACCGGCAGCAGCGGCACCAGATCGCGGTCGAGCGCGGCCTCGACCGCGGCCAGATCGTCCTTGCCGAGCCTGCCGGAGAGGGTGACGTGAAAGCGGAACTCCTCCATCACATAGGGATAGCCCCAGCGCATCAGGTTCGCCTCCTGCGCCGGGCTCAGCCCGGCGGCGCGGCGGCGCGCCAGTTCGGCCTCGGGCGCCGGGGCGCGGAAGCCGTCCAGCGCTTCGACCGCGCGGGCGGCCAGCGTCTCAAGCGCAGCAGTGTCGCCGCTGGGACGCAGCGCCAGAAACCGGCCGAGGCGCGCCAGCGCCAGCCCATCGAGCCGCAGCGGTGCGCAGCTCGCGCAGAGCGCGGCACAGGCGTCTTCCAGCCCGGCGCGGGTCTTGCCCTCGGCCAGGCGGAACGGCGGCTTGATGGTGGCATGCAGCCCGTATTTGCGCGGTGTCGCGGTAATCTCCGCCACCGGCAGCGGCAGGTCAGAGACCTCGGGGTGCGGCGCTTCGGTGCCGCGCTCCATATCCCATCCCAGCCATCGGGTGGCGAAGCGGCTCCAGCCGGCATCGGCGGGCGGAGCGTAATAGATGGCGTAGCGTTGAAAGGTCATGTCGGTCCCGGCTGGCTGTCCTGTCCCACAGAGAATGCGATGTTCAGATGACAGAAGAATTACATCTTGCCAATGCCTTGCTGGTTCTGCCCGGCGAAACCCTGGTGGGCAGCCTGCGGGTGAAGGACGGCGTCATTGCCGCCATCGACAGCGGCGCCGGCGTGCCTGCGGGCGCGATCGACTGCGGCGGCGACCATGTCGCGCCGGGGCTGATCGAGCTGCATACCGACAACCTCGAACGTCATATCCAGCCGCGCCCCAAGGTCGACTGGCCGCATGCCGCCGCCATCCTCGCCCATGACGCGGAACTGGCGGGCACCGGCATCACCACGGTGTTCGACGCGATGCGGGTGGGCTCGATCCCCAGCGGCAAGGGGCGCTATCTGAAATACGCCCGCCAGCTGGCCTCCGAGCTGCTGGAGCTGCGCGCGGCCGATGCGCTGAAGATCAGCCACTTCCTGCACCTGCGGGCCGAGGTCTGTTCCGAGACCCTGCTGGAGGAACTGGCGGAATTCGACGAGGCCGACCGCGTCGGCCTGGTCAGCCTGATGGACCATACCCCGGGCCAGCGGCAGTTCCGCGATATCTCCAAGCTGGAACAGTACATGAAGGGCAAGCACGCGATGAGCGATGACGACTTCCTTCAGCATGTGGCCCAGCTCAAGGCGCTGCGCGACCGGGTCGGCGACGCCCACGAACGCGGTGCGGTCGAGGAGGCGCGCCGCTTCGGCGCGGTGCTGGCCAGCCACGACGACACCACCGACGCGCAGGTCGCGGTTTCCTCGGCCTATGGCATCCGGCTGGCCGAGTTCCCCACCACGGTCGAGGCCGCCCGCGCCTGTCGTGCGCATGGCATCGCGGTGATGATGGGGGCGCCGAACCTGGTGCGCGGCGGATCGCATTCCGGCAATGTGGCGGCGGCAGAGCTGGCCGAGCTCGATCTGCTGGACATCATGTCCTCGGACTACGTGCCGGCGGCGCTGCTGCTGGCCGCGGTGCGGCTGGGGCTGATCTGGGACGACATGGCGCGCGGGATCTCCACCGTGACCTCGGCGCCGGCGGCGGCGGTGGGGCTGACCGACCGCGGGCGGCTGGAGCCCGGCAAGCGCGCCGACCTGATCCGCTTCCGCCTGCGCGGCGACGTGCCGGGGCTGGTCTCGGTCTGGGCGCGGGGCAACCGGGTCGCCTGATCCGGGCGCCGGAAGGGGGACGCGCCTGCGGCGCGTGCCTCCGGCGGGGATATTTCAGGCCAGAAAAAGACCGGCCGGAAAACAAGGGGCGGCGCGAGGATCTGAGCGCCGCCCTTGCTGTTCTCGGGCTCAGGCGCGGTAGAACAGGTAGCGGTCGGGCGCGATGGTGTCGGGGCCGGTGAGCTGTTCGAACCCCACCAGAGGCTGGCCCGAGACGATCAGCCCGCCGGGCGCCATGATGGCGGCGATCAGCGGCGACAGGCGCGCGGCCTCGGCCACGTCCTCCTCCTTGATGCCGAAGCCGAAGTCGTAATGCGCCAGCGCGATCCGGGCGCCGGTCTCGGCCAGCTTGCGCAGCATCGGCTCGGCCTCGCCCTGCAGGAAATCCGCCTCGGGCGGGGTGCAGGAGGGGTGGCATTGCAGCACCCGGTCGACCACCCAGATGCGGCGGTCGGGCAGGATTTCCCGCAGGTGGTCGTAGGTGCGGCCGTTGCCGAGGCCGAGGTCGACCACATCGCCCGGCAGGGCAGCGATCTGTTCGGCGGCCCAGTTCAGCCCGTCGCGTTGGGCGGCGAGGCGGCGCAGCATGGAATCCAGTCGGCTCATTGGGTCAGGTCCTCTGTTTCGGGGGGCGCGGTCCAGAGCCGGACCGGCCCGGCGCGCAGGCGCGTCAGCAGGGCGGCGGTGAAGTCGCGGATTGCGGCGTCATGCACCAGGTGGTGGGTCAGCAGCCCGTAGGGTTCGGCGGCATCGGCGCGTCCCTCGCGCCGGTCGGCCAGCTGCTGCGCCATCTGTGCGATCAGCCGGTCGGGATCGGCCAGCGAGCGGCTGCCGCGCCAGTCGATCGGGTCGAGATGGGTGTTGATCCGCACGAGCCCCGGTGCCGCCACCGTCGCCTGGCGCGGCGTGAAGGTCGAGATCATGCGGTATCCCAGTGCCGGCAGGGTCTGGATCATCTCGGGCGCGATGCGGTTCCAGGGCGGCACGAACATCGGCCGCAGCGCGGCGCCGAACAGGGCACGCAGCCGGTCGAGCCCGTCGCGCGCCTGCGCCGCCATCTCGGGCAGCGGCCGATGGGCGCCGAATTCGGCCTTTTTCTGCCCCTCGGGCGCGTGGTTCTCATGCGCCCAGCCGTGCACCACCGGGATCAGGTTGTGCTGCGTCGCCAGCAGATCGGCCAGCGCCGGGCTGACATGGGCCGGGATCACCGCCAGATGCACCGGGATGCCGGTCAGATCGGAGAGGGCGGCGAGCGTGCCCAGCGCGGCGGTGGGGGCCACCGCATCGTCGTCGCGCCACCAGAACGGCAGGGTCAGCCCGGCGGCGCTCCAGCGGTCGAGCTCGCGGTCGAGCGGGGTCCAGTCAGGGGTCATCGGCGCGCCTTTGCTGTTTCACAGGCGATTGCCACGGATCGCGCCGCACCGTCAAATCGCAGGCCGCTGTCGCGGCGCGGGCCGGCCGCGATGACGCGGGTCAGCGCCGCGGTCAGCGCCTCGGGGGTCAGGTCGGCGGCGCGCAGCACCTCGATGCCGGGCTGTTGACCCAGGCTTTCGGCGCGCAGCCCCTGTTCGACCTCCTTGCCGGCGTCGAAGGGGATCAGCACGGCGGGGGTGCCGGCCTGCAGCAGATCCATCGCGGTGTTGTAGCCGCACATGCTGACCGAGGCCGCCGCCAGCGGCAGCATCTGGCGGAAGTCGGGCCGCGCCGGTTCGACCAGCGCATTGGCGGGGGCCTGCGCCCTGAGGGCGCCCAGCCGTGCGGCATCCTGCCCGCCGACCAGCAGGCGCCAACGCAGATCCGGGCGCAGCGCGGCGGCCCGAAGCGCCGCGGCAAAGATCGGATCGCCCACGGCGCCGCCGCCGGCGCTGACCAGAACCTCGCCCTTGCCGGTGCCGTCGGGATGCGGCGTGGGTGCGGCGGGCGCCACATAGCCGGTATAGCGCAGCTTGGCCGCCAGCGCCGGCGTCACCGGCCAGCTGCGGTCGAGCCGGGTCGCCTGCGGGTCGGAATGCACCAGAACGGCGTCGTAGTAGTGCGCGACGATCTCCTCGGCGCGGGCGGCTTTCGCCGGTTTCGACGGCGGTGCCAGGATGTCGCGGATCGAGGCCAGCACCGCCGGGCGCTGCCGCTGATCCTGCGCCGCCTCCAGCAGCGTCAGGAATTCGCCCGACAGTGCGCGGCGACCGAAGGGGTAGAGTTCGGTGATCAGCACGTCGGGGGCGAAATCGGCGAGCGCGTGGCGCAGGGCGACGAGGCGCGCCTCAAGATAGCCGGCGCCGGCCTCGGTCCCGCGGTCGTCGAGCAGCCGGGTGAAATCGACGCCGTCGGAGGCCAGGGGCGGCAGTTGCAGCCAGCCCAGCCCGGCGCGGTCCAGATGCGGCGCCGGCCGGCCGCCGGAGACGATCAGCACCTCATGCCCGGCAGCGTGAAAGGCATGGCCCAGCGTCAGCGCCCGGGCCAGATGCCCGGTGCCGAGCAGATGGGTGACCACGATCATCACCTTCATGGCCGCTCCTCCGCCGCGGTCAGGCGGACCGGCTCGCCCTCGGGCGTCAGGCGGTCGCCCTCCAGCCGCAGCACATAGAGCCGGTTGCGCTTGACCTTGAAGGGGGCGGGGCCGGCGAAATCCCAGCCATGGGCGTGGGCCAGCAGCACCCGCATCACGCCGATATGGCAGACCGCGATCGCGTCGCGATCGAGGCCGGCGAGCCAGGGCCGCAGCCGGGTCCAGAGCTCTGCCGGGCTTTCGCCGCCCGGCGCGCGATAATCCCAGCCCCAGTCCTCGATATGGCGAAATCCGCTGCCCGGGGTGGCGAGCAGGTCGAGGCCGCGCTGCCCCTCCCAGTCGCCCCAGTTCATTTCGGTGAGTTCGGGGGCGAGGCGGGGGGCGCGGCGGCCGACCAGTTCGGCGGTTTCGGCGGCGCGTTTGAGCGGGCTCGACCACAGATCGGCGCGGTCCCAGGGCGCCGGCAGGCGCAGGGCAGCGAGGTCGGCGCGGGCCTGATCGTCCAGCGGAATGTCGCTGGCACCCTGGATGCGGCCCTGCCGGTTCCAGTCGGTATGGCCGTGACGCAGCAGCGCGAGGCGGATCATGTGCGGTCCTCCAGCAGCGGGGCGACGGCCGACCAGAAGCGGCGGGTGGCGGCGGGGCGCAGGTGGGTGCGGGCGATCATCTCCCGCGCCTGCTGGCCGCGGGCGCGGCGCAGCGCGGGATCGGTGCGCAGTTCGGCGATCCGGGCGGCCAGCGCCTGCGGGCCGTCCTCGGGCGCCGGGTAGTTGCCCGGCAGCAGCACGTCGCGCACGCCGGGGCGGTCCTGCGCCACCACCGGCAGCCCGGCCGCCTGCGCCTCGAGATAGACCATGCCGAAGGCCTCGTTCACCCCCGGCCAGACGAAGAGCGAGGCGCGTTGGTAGGCCTGCGCCAGCCCGGCGCGGTCGAGCTGGCCGAGGAAGTGCACGCGGGCGCCGTAGGGCGCCATCAGCGCCATGACCTCCGCCCGGGCCGGGCCGTCGCCGGCGATCTCCAGTTGCCAGTCGCCCGGCAGGTGCCCCAGCGCTTCGGCGAGGATGCGGTAGGAGGCCAGCTTGTCGCCCGCCCGCATCATTCCCGCGGTCAGCATCGGCCCTCTGCAATCGGAGGCGGGCGGCAGGCGGTCGGCGGGCAGGAAGGGGGGCAGGTGGATCAACCGCTGGCCGGGCACCCGGTGGCGCTCCAGCGTGATCAGGTCGTTGGCAGTCAGGTAGAAGATGACCCGTGCCGCGTCGCAGGCGGCCTCGGCCGCCCGCGCGAAACCGGCCCAGGGGCCGTCCAGCCGCTTGTGCGCGCGGGTGGATTCGATCTGCACATAGGGCAGTCCCAGCGCGGCGCAGACCGGCGGGCCGATCAGGTCGGGCGCCTTGTAGTAATTGTGGTAGGTGACCCAGAGCGCGAGGTCGGTGCCGGCGAGCGTATCGGTCAGCCGCGCCACCTCGGCCGCCGCCGCCTGCCGCAGCGCCGCCTGCCGGGCCGGGTCGCCGGATTTCTCGTGCAGCTTCAGCTGCGACACCACCTCGACCTCTGTCCCCTCGGCGCCGATGGCGGCGATCAGGTTGCGCGCCATCTCGCGGTCGCCCGAGGGGATGGGGTCTCCGGGCGGTTTCATCGGCGCGTAGAAGGCGATGCGGGTCATCGGGCGGCGGGGGCGAGCATCTGGCGCAGCCGCGCGGCCAGCCGGTCGATGCCGGGCTGCATGGTGAACTCGGCCAACAGCCGTTTGCGGGCGGCTTCGGCCATCGCCTGCGCCCGGGCGGGATCGCCGGCGATGGTGCGGATCGCCGCGGCCAGCGCCAGCGGCTCGTCCTCGGCCAGCAGCCCGTGGGTGCCGCTTTCGATGAACTCGGGGATCGCCGCGACGGCGGTAGAGAGGATCGGCAGCTGTTGCGAGGCCGCCTCCATCAGCACGTTGGGCAGCCCGTCGCGGTCGCCGTCGGCGGCGATGCGGCTGGGCAGCACGAAGAGATCGGCGGCCCGCATCGCCGCGATCACCTCGGGCTGGTCGCAGGCGCCGCGCCAGTCGATGCGGGCGGCGATGCCGGCGGCCTCGGCCTGCGCCTGCAGCGCGCCGCGCAGATCGCCACCGCCGATATGGGTCCAGCGCCAGTTCAGATCGGCCGGCAGCAGCGCCAGCGCGGCGATCAGCCGGTCAAACCCCTTCTTCTCGACCAGCCGGCCGACGGAGAGCAGGTGCAGCGGGTCGCCCGGCGCGCGCAATTTCCGCGTCGGCGGGGTGGGAAAGCGGCTGAGGTCCAGCCCGTGATAGATCAGATCGACGCGGGCGGGATCGCCGGCCAGATCCCGCAGATGGCGGGCGCCGAAGGCGGTGCAGGTGGCGCCGAAGACCGCCGCATGGGGACCGGCGAGCTTTTCGCGTTTCTCCCACTCGGGCGAGGTCCAGATGTCCTTGGCATGGGCGGAATAGGCCCAGGGCAGCCCGCGCATCACCGCCGCATAGCGCGCGACCGAGGAGGGCGTGTGCAGGAAATGCGCGTAAAGCCCCCGCGTACCTGCGGGCAGTTCGGTGGCCAGCACGCAGGCCTGGCCGAACCGGCGCACCCGGTTGCGGGTGGTGTCGCGGCGCAGATCGGCGCGCCAGATCTCATGGGCCTGCGGGTAGCCGGGCAGGGCGCGGGCGGCCGCGCGGGCGCGGGCGACGCGTTGGGGCTCGTCGAACAGATATTCGGGCAGGTAGTGCACCCTGGCCCGCAGCCTGTCGTGCAGCGGGTGGCGCTTGGTGTCGGTGGGATGGCGCAGCGACCAGATGTCGAACCGCAGCCCGGCCTCCTCCAGCGCCACCAGCTCCTGCGCGATGAAGGTCTCCGACAGCCGCGGCCAGCCCTTCACCACGACGCCGAGCGGCGGGGCGGCATCGGTCATTCGGCGGCCTGTCCCGGTTGCAGGGCCAGCAGGGCGGCAACCCGGCGGGTGACGTAGTCGAGCCCGTCCAGCAGGCCGGAGAGCCGCGCGTCGCGCATCGCCTGCGACGGCAGCGGCTGGTTCGGCAGGTTGCGGATGGCGCGGATCATCGCCTCGGGCGTCAGCCCGTCGCGGCCGTCCTCCAGCATGCGCACCAGCCCCAGCTCCTCGGCGCGGCTGGCGCGGATCCATTGCTCCAGCCGGGGCGAGGTGCGCGGCACGATCACCGCGCGGCGGTCGAAGGAGAGCACCTCGCAGAAGGTGTTGTAGCCGCCCATGCAGACCACGCCCTGGGCCTGGGCGAACAGCGTCTCGATCTGCGATTCGAAGCCCACCGCGCTGACCCGTCCGTTCAGCCGGGCGACGCGCGCCTCGAACTCGGACCGGGTCTCGCCCGACAGGAAGGGGCCGTAGACGATCACCGCGCGGGGGCTGAGATCGGGGTCGCGCTCATAGGCGGACAACACCAGATCGACCATGAATTCGCCATCGCCGCCGCCGCCCGGGGTGATCAGGATATAGGGATCGCTCTCGGCCGGGGCGGTGGCCTGTCCCAGTTCGCGCTTCAGATAGCCGGTCCAGTGCATCCGCGCGCGCACCGCCGGACCCAGGTTCAGCCCGGCGACCGGGTCGTAGACCTGGCGCAGCCCGTAGACCCAGATCTCGTCATAGAAATCGCGGGTGGCCTCGATCGCGCCCTTGCGCTCCCATTCGGCGGCGAGCAGGGCGGGATCGTCCAGCACGTCGCGCAGCCCCAGCACCAGCCGGGCGCGGCCGCCGGCCTGCAGCAGCTTGAGCGTCGGCAGCAACTCGCCGCGAAAGCCCGAAGGCTCCTTGTCGACGATCAGGATGTCGGGGTCGTATTGCCGGGCCGAGGTCTCGATCAGCGTCGCGCGCAGCTCGGTGATCTCCTCGATATCCATGCCAAGCGTCTGCGCCACATAGGAGCCGTCGCTGCGCTTGGTCACCCCCGGCAGGCGGATGTGGTCGACCCGGCGCGGAAAGGCGAAGCGCCCCGCCACCGGCGATCCGGTCAGGATCAGCGCCGAGGCGCTGGGGTCGGCGCGGGTGATGGCGCCGGCCAGCGCCCGCGAGCGGCGCAGATGTCCCAGCCCGAAGGTGTCGTGACTGTAGAGCATCACCCGCGGCGCACGGTCGTCGTGCTGCGTCTGGCCCTGGAATGTCACGCCGCTCATCATGCTGTTCAAAGCCTCAGGTCCGCGCCCGATTTGCCGAAGATACCCTTGATATCATAAAGAACCGCCCCCGGTTTGCCCAAGGCCCGAATGGCCGCGCTGCCGCGATCGGTGAACTCTTTATGCGCGACGGCCACGATGATGGCATCATAGGCGCCGGCGTCCGGTTCCGTCACGGGGGTAATCCCGTATTCTGCCGCGACCGATTGCGCATCGACCCAGGGGTCGTAGACATCCGGTTTCATCGAATAGGCTTCCAGTTCGGCCACGATATCGGCCACCCGGGTGTTGCGGGTGTCGGCGCAGTTCTCCTTGAAGGTGAAGCCCATCACCAGCACCCGCGCCTGCGCCAGATTGGTGCCGCGCGCCAAGAGCGCCTTGATCAGCTCATGGGCGACATGCTTGCCCATCTGGTCGTTGATCCGCCGCCCGGCCAGGATCACCTCGGGGTGATAGCCCAGCTGTTCGGCGCGGTGGGTCAGGTAATAGGGATCGACGCCGATGCAGTGGCCGCCGACCAGCCCGGGGCGGAACGGCAGGAAGTTCCACTTGGTCCCCGCCGCCTCAAGCACCTCCAGCGTGTCGAGGCCGAGGCGAGAGAAGATCAGCGAGAATTCGTTGACCAGTGCGATGTTCAGGTCGCGCTGGGTGTTCTCGATCACCTTGGCGGCCTCGGCGGTCATGATCGAACTGGCGCGGTGCAGCCCGGCCTTGACCACCGGCGCATAGAGCGCCTCGACCCGGTCGAGGGTCGCGTCGTCCTGGGCCGAGACGATCTTGACCACATTCTCCAGCGAATGTTCGGCATCGCCCGGGTTCACCCGCTCCGGCGAATAGGCGAGCTTGATGTCGTCATAGAGCACCAGGCCCGAGCCTGCCGCCAGCACCGGGCCGCAGACCTCTTCGGTGACGCCGGGGTAGACGGTGCTTTCCACCACCACCAGCGCGCCCGGGGTCAGATGCGGTGCGATGGTGCGGCAGGCGGCGCGCAGCGGCTCCAGATCCGGGGCCTTGGCGTCGGTGATCGGTGTGGGCACCGCGATGATGAAGGCAGTGCAGCCGGCCAGATCGGCGGGATCGTCGGAAAACCTGGTGCCGGCGGCGGCCAGCGAGTGTTCCGAAACTTCGCCGTTGCGGTCGTGCCCGTTGCGCAGCGCCGCGACATGGTCGGCGTTGGTGTCGAAGCCCACGGTGTCGAAGCCCGCACGCGCCAGCGCCACCGCCAGCGGCAACCCGACATAGCCCAGGCCGAGCACCGCGATCCTGTCCTGATTGCCTTGCTTGGCCATCGCCCGTCTCTTGTTCCGTTCGCCCGCGCGGGCCGCAGGCCCGCAAGCGCCTCGGGCCTCACGGACAAGCCCCTACTAGTGAAATCGCATCTGATTGCAAACAGGTTTCTGTGCGTCATCAAAACCGCGGCATCGGCGTTTGCCATGAAATCCGACCTCCTGTAGCGTGCTACCGGACGTATTTCACAAGATTATTGCCGGGGCCGGGTGGAATGTTGACGACGCTGTTACGCCTGTTTCTGACCGTTTGGCTGCTGGCGCTCGCCGCCCCGCCGCTGCAGGCGCAATCGCTGCTGTCGCTGGGCGTCGGCAAGTCCGACAGCCGCACCGCCGCGACAGAACCCGCCGCCCCGGCCGCGACCGAACCCACGGCCGCCGCCAATCTGGCCGAGGCGCTGAAACAGGCGGTCGAGGCCGGCGTAAATGTGGTCGTGGTGGGGGCCGATGGCAAGGCGACCGCCACCGGCGCGTCGGCGGCCAGCCCCGCCGCCACCGCCACGACGCCCGAGGCCGAGGCCGACGCCGTCCTGGACGAAGCGATGATGCAGGGCGCCTCGACCATGATGAAGACGCAGGCGGAGGTGAAGAAGTTCCGCGCCACCCTGCGCGAGCGGCTCAAGGCGCTGCCGAATTCCTTCAACGAGGTTGCCTATATTTTGCGCGCCACCAGCCCCGACGGCCGCATCATGACCTATGTCGAGGTGCTGTTGTGGAACCTGCTGTTCCTCGCCCTCGGCTATCTGTTCTCGGCCCGGGTCTATGGCCGCCTCATCGCCCGGCGGTTCATCGTGCCGCGGGTCAAGGACACCCCGCAGGGCTATCTGGAGAAGATGCCGTTTCTGGTCTATCGCTTCACCGCCGGGGTGATCGGCACGCTGATCAGCATGGCGGTGGCGCTGATCCTGGGGGCGATCCTGGCGCGCGACAGCGACGATCTGTCGATCCAGGTGACCGTCACCGCGATCTTCGCCACCTTCTTCGTCGCCCGGTCGGTGTCGGATCTGTGGCGGATGATCCTGTCGCCCTTCCTCAGCCAGTATCGGATGCCGCATTTCTCGGACCGCGAGGCGCGGCGGCTGTATTACTGGGCCTCCGGGCTGACCTCGTTCAACGTCGCCACGGTGGTGTTCTCGACCTGGATCAACGATTTCGGGCTGAACTACAACGTCTACGCGCTGCTCTACGGGGCGCTGAGCCTGATCGCGGCCATCGGCAACGTGCTGATGCTGGCCTTCAACGGACGCGCGATCTCGCATGCGATCCGGGGTGGGCGCGGCCCGGCGCAGGTGACCTGGCTGACCCGCACGGTCTCCTACGCCTGGGCGCCGGTGATGCTGTGCTATTTCATCTATTCCTGGCTGCGGCTGGCGTTCGAGCTGGTGCTGGAGATGCCGACCGGCATTCCGCCGATCGCGGCGGCCTATTCCAGCTTCGTGGCGATCATGGTGGTCTATGCCGCGATCAACTACGGCATCGAGCATTATTTCGCCCGCTCGCGCAGCCGCGACGCGCTGAACGAGGAACTGGCCGAGGCCGAGGCGGCGGAGGACGCGGCCGGCATCGCCGCCCTGCTGCGCCGCCACCGCCCCGCCATCACCACCTATGAGCATTTGGCGCGCCGGGTTTCGGGCATCCTCGCCTTCGGTGCCGGCATCTATGCGCTGGTGCTGATCTGGGACACCGACAGGCGGCTCAGCAACAACCCGGTGGTCGGCAGCCTGCTGGACGTCATGGTGGTGCTGTTCCTGGGCTATATCGTCTATCACCTGTTCCGGATCTGGATCGACACCCGCATCGCCGAGGAGGCCCCCGACGGCGAGGCCGGCGAGCTGGGCGACGAGGGCGGCGCGGCAGGGGCCAGCCGGCTGGCCACGCTGCTGCCGCTGTTCCGCGGCGCCATTCTGGCGGTGGTGGTGGTCTCGATCGCGCTGATCGCGCTGATGGAGATCGGCATCAACGTCAGCCCGCTGTTCGCCGGCGCCGGTGTGGTCGGCCTGGCGGTGGGCTTCGGCGCGCAGACGCTGGTGCGCGACATCTTCTCGGGCGCCTTCTTCCTGATCGACGACGCCTTTCGCAAGGGCGAGTATATCGACATCGGCGATGTGAAGGGCACGGTCGAGAAGATCTCGGTTCGCTCGTTCCAGCTGCGCCACCATCTGGGCGCGCTGCACACCATCCCCTTTGGCGAGATCAAGGTGCTGACCAACTATTCGCGCGACTGGGTGATCATGAAGCTGCCGCTGAGGGTGACCTATGACACCGACGTGGAAAAGGTACGCAAGCTGATCAAGAAACTGGGCGAGCGGCTGCTGGAGGATCCGGTGATCGGCGACAACTTCGTCCAGCCGCTGAAATCCCAGGGCGTGATCGAGATGCAGGACAGCGCCATGATCATCCGGGTCAAGTTCATGACCAAGCCCGGCGATCAGTTCCTGGTGCGCAAGCGGGTCTATGAGGACATCCGCGAGCTGTTCGCGCGCGAGGGGATCAGGTTCGCCCACCGCGAGGTGACCGTGCGGCTCGCCGATGGCGAGGCGAAGGATCTGACACCTGGCCAGCGCGAGGCGGTGGCAGGCGCGGTGCAGGGCGCGATCGACGATGGCGATCTGGATTTCGGCGGCGGCCACAGCGACGATCGCTGAGGGGCGCCCTCACATCCCGGCGATATGCGCCTCAAGCGTCTGCCACAGCGCCTGGGCGTGGCCGCGCGCCACATGCAGCCGCAGCGCCCCCTCCCAGCGGTAGAGCAGGAGCTCGAACCCGAAACCCGCCCGCAGCACCGAGCGGGAGGGTTGCTCCAGCGACAGCTCGGCCCCGCGCAGGCAGAGCGGCAGGGCGTTCTCCCCCTCGATCTGAAAGACCGTCAGCCCGTCGCTGATGTCCGAGATGGCCTCGGTGCCGTCCCAGCCCTCGGCCCGCGCCGGGCCGTTGACCTCAAGCAGCCGGTCGCGGCGCAGGCAGAGGCCGTAGCTGTCGCCGCGGGCGATATCGGGCCAGCCGAGGGCGCCCGGGTGGCGGGCCAGCGCATCGGGGGCGCTGATCAGCGTCTGGCGCTGCGGGGCGATCCGCGTCACCGTGACGCCGGCGCCGGCAAGCGGCTGGCCGAAGTCCGGCGGCAGGTCCCATTTGCGGCTGTCGTCACGCATTCAAACGCTCTCCCTCGGGGTCCAGCGCGCAGGGCGCGGTCACGGTGGAGGTCGCGGTCTGACCCATGTGGCGGAGGCTCACCACCTCGCCGATCCTTTCAGGGCCGCGCTCCAGCAGCGCCAGCGCGATGGGGCGGTTCAGCGTCGGGCTGAAATAGCTCGACGTGACGAAGCCGATGGAGCGCGGCGGGCTGTCGGCGGTGACCAGATGCGCCCCGGTGGGCAGCACCTGCGCCCCCTCGGCGACCGCAAGGCCCACCAGCTGTCGCCGGTCGGGCGCATTTGCCGCCGGCGTATGCAGACCGCGGTCGCCGACGAAGGCGGTCTTTTTCTTCAGCCGCGGCAGGCCGAAGCCCAGATCCTGCGGCATGGTCTCGCCATCGGTATCCTTGCCGATGACGATGAACCCCTTCTCGGCGCGCAGCACCGTGACTGCCTCAACCCCGATCGGGCCGGCGTCATGGTCGGCCGCGGCGGTGCGAAGCGCCTGCCACAGCGCGGCGGCTTTCGATGCGCGGACAGACAGCTCGAAACTCAGATCGCCGGTGAAGCTGACCCGGGCGATGCGCAGCGGGGCGCCGTCGAATTGGGTCTCGCGCAGGGTCATATGCGGGAAGGTCGCGGCCGACAGATCCAGCGGCAGGTCCAGCGCGGCAAGGATGCGGCGCGCCTGCGGGCCGGTCACCGTCAGGGTCGCCCAGTGCTGGGTGGTGTCATGCACGAAGATCCGGTCGGGGTCGTTGCCATCCTGCCGCCAGCTTTCCAGCATCGCCTCCACCCCCGCCACATGGGAGGAGGAGCAGGAGATCACGAACCGTTCCGGCCCCAGCCGGGCCACCACGCCGTCGTCATAGACGGTGCCGGCCTCGGTCAGCATGAAGCCATAGCGGATCTGGCCCGGCTTCAGGCTGGCGACGGTGTTGTAGTAGATGAAGTTGACGAAGGCCTCGGCATCCGGCCCCATCACCTCGATCTTGCCCAGCGGCGAGCCGTCGAAGAGGCCGGCGCTGCGGCGGGCCATCAGCACCTCCTCCCGCACCGCCTGATCGGCCGGGGCGGGGCCGTACCAGCCGGGCCGCAGCCAGCCGCCGTATTCCCCCAGCGCGGCGCCGGCCTGGCGGTGTTCGGTCTCCAGCTCCAGCCGTTTGACCGGGTTCAGCAACTGGCCGCGCTTTTGCCCGTGATAAAGCTCCATCGCCACCGGCACGAAGGGCGGGCGGAAGGTGGTGGTACCGACCTCGGGGATCGGCCGGCCCTGGATCGCGGCCATGGCGGCAAGCCCGGCCATATTCGCGGTCTTGCCCTGGTCGGCGGCCATGCCCAGCGTGGTGTAGCGTTTCAGATGCTCGACCGAGACGTAATTCTCCCGCGCCGCCAGCTCGACGTCCTTCAGCGTCACGTCGTGCTGGAAGTCGATCCATTGCCGCCCCTTGCTGCCCGGCTGCGGCCAGAGCGGGCGGATGGTGTAGCTGCTCGCCGCCGCTTCGGGGGTGTTGCCGAGGGCGACGGCGCGCGCCTCGGCCAGTGCCGGTTCCAGATCGAAGGTGCCGTTGGCGGCGCCGACGGCGGCCATGCCCGCGGGCGCGTCGCCGGGGAGGAAGGCGGCCTTGTCCTCGGACCAGTCCAGTTTGCCGCCGGCGTGGCGCCACAGGTGCACCACCGGGGTCAGCCCGCCGGAGACCAGGATCGTGTCGCAGTCGATCCTGCGCGCGCCGATCTGCACCCCGCTCAGCCGTTTGCCGCCAAGCGCGCGGACCGGCGCCTCGGCCGGGTCGACCTCCACCACCTCGGCGCCGGCGGCGCGCAGTTGCGCGACGATGCCCGCAGACTGGGAATTGTTCGACAGCATGGCGATCTTCCGGCCCACCAGCACGCCATGGCGGCCGAGGAAGTCGCCCGCGCCCTGCAGCGACATCACCCCCGGGCGGTCGTTGTCGGCGAAGGTGATGGGGCGGTCCATCGCACCGGTGGCCATCAGGATCCGCCGCGCCCGCAGCCGCCACAGCCGCGGCGCACGGGCGAAACCGCGATCTTCGGCCAGCGCCGCCAGACCGTGGTCGTAGATCCCGAAGACGGTGGTGGCGCGCAGGATGCGGCCGCCGGCGGCGAGGATGGCGCTTTCCTGTTCGGCGACCCAATCGGCGGGCGCCTTGCCCTCGACCGGCGCGCCACGACGATAGAGGCCGCCGCCCAGATCTGTGTGATCCTCGGCCAGCACCACCGCCTGCCCGGCCTCGGCCGCCGCGCGGGCCGCCGCCAGCCCGGCGGCGCCACCGCCCGCGACCAGCAGGTCGCAATGATCGTGGATCTGGTCGGAGACATAGCCGTCGATCTCTTTCCCATCGACGGCCCCGAGCCCGGCCATCCTGCGGATCGCGGGTTCGAACAGGTGCCAGTCGGGCCAGATGAAGGTCTTGTAGTAGAACCCCGCACCCAGCCAGCGGTGCAACAGGTCGAGCCCGCCCTTCAGGTCGCGCCGGGCCGAGGGCCATGCATTGACTGCGCGGGCCTGCATCCCGTCGACCAGCGGCGTGGTGGCGGCGGGGCAATTGGGGATCTCGTCCTCGCCCAGCCGCACGTTGAGGATCGCGTTGGGATCGTCGAACCAGGCGCCCCAGACGCCGCGCGGCCGGTGATACTTGAAGCCGCGCCCCATCACCCGCACGTCATTGGCCAGCAGGGCAGAGGCCAGCGTATCGCCCGGGTGGCCGGTGAAATCGTGCCCGTCGAAGCGGAAGCGCAGCAGCCGGCTGCGGTCGATCAGCCCGCCCTGGGACATACGTCTGCCGCTCATGCTCCGGCCTTTCTCAATGCGGTGGAGCCGAAGACCTCCATCGTCACGCTGTCGCGCTCCATCACGAAGATCTCGCGGCAGGTCAGATGCATCCAGACCTCGCGCACGCGGCCCTTGTCGTTCGTCCGGTCATAGAGATAGGCGGCCCAGTCGGCCGCGCTCACCTGCGTCCGGGTGTCGGGGCGGGTCTTGCCGGCCTCGCCGGCATAGTGGAATTCCCGCTCGTTGCGCAGACCGCAGAAGGGGCAGGGGAAAAGCTGCATGGCCGGTCCTCTCTAATGCGCGATGCCCGAGGCCGCGCCTTCGTCGATCAGGCGGCCGGTGGCGAAACGGTTCAGGTCGAAGGGGCGCGACAGTTCGTGATGGTCCCCGGTCGCCAGCATATGGGCCAGCAGCCAGCCGCCCGCCGGGATCGCCTTGAACCCGCCGGTGCCCCAGCCGCAGTTCAGATAGAGCCCGTCGACGCCGGAGGGCCCGAGGATGGGAGAGCTGTCGGGGGTGACATCGACGATACCGCCCCAATGGCGCAGCAGCCTGACCTTGGACAGCATCGGCACCATTTCGCACAGCCCGCCCAGCACGGTTTCCTGCACCGGCAGATTGCCGCGCTGGCCATAGGAGGGCACCCGGTCCAGCCCGCCGCCGATCACCAGCCCGCCCTTGTCCGACTGGCTGAAATAGGTGCCATAGGCGGGCGAGAAGGCGACCGTGTCCATCACCGGCTTCAGCGGTTCCGACACGAAGGCCTGCAGCGCGTAGGACTGGATCGGCAGCCGGTAGCCGGCCATCCTGGCCAGCACCGAGGAATGCCCCGCCACCGCGGCGCCGATGCGGTCGGCGCGGATCTCTCCCCGCGTGGTGGCGACGCCGACGGCGCGGCCGGCCTCGGTGATCACATCGGTGACTTCGCAGTTCTGGAGGATGTCGACCCCCAGCCGGTCGGCCGCGCGGGCAAGGCCCCAGGCCACCGCATCGTGCCGCGCGGTGCCGGCGCGGCCCTGCCACATGGCGCCATGGATCGGATAGCGCGCCTCGGGGCTGAAGTTCAGGATCGGGGCGCGCTGGCGCACCGCCGCCGCATCCAGCAGTTCGGAATCGATGCCGTTGATCTGCATCGCGTTGACCTGTCGCGCCGCCATCTCCATCTCGGCCGCCGAATGGCACAGCACCATCATGCCGCGCTGCGAGAACATGATGTTGTAGTTCAGCTCGCGCGACAGCCCCTCGTAGAGCCGCACGGACAGATCGTAGAGCGCGGCGCTTTGCGGATAGTAATAGTCGGACCGGATCACCGTGGTGTTGCGTCCGGTGTTGCCGCCGCCGATCCAGCCCTTTTCCAGCAGCGCCACGTTCCGCACGCCGTGGATCTTCGCCAGGTAATAGGCGGTGGCCAGCCCGTGGCCGCCGCCGCCCAGCACGATGACGTCATAGCGCGGCTTGGGCGCGGGCGTGCGCCAGGCCGGGGTCCAGCCGCGATGGTCGCGCAGACCTTCGCGGAACAGGCGCAGGGCTGAATAGGTCTTGTTCATGGCGATCCGCTGATGCGAAGCTTGCAGGTGTTTCAATCTGGTAAGGATCATAGGGGGAGGCGAGTTTATGTTCAATGATGTACTTATTCGACAACGCGGGCGCGTGGTCCGATGAGCAAGGGGGAGGAAAAGCGCCGGGGTCGTGGCCCCGGACGGACCACGCGCGAAGACTGGCTGCGCATTGCGCTCGAAACGCTGATCTCGGACGGGATCGACCGGGTGCGGGTGCTGGATCTGGCGGGCAAGCTGAACTGCGCGCGCTCCAGTTTCTATTGGTATTTCAAGAACCGCGCCGATCTGCTCGACAGCTTGCTGGAGCATTGGCAGACGACCAACACCCAATCGCTGATCGCCACGGCCGGCCGGCCGGCCGAGACGATCAATCTGGCGGTGGGGCAGCTGATCGCCGATTGGGCGGCGCCGCGCGATTTCGACATCCCGCTGGATCTGGCGGTGCGCGACTGGGCGCGGCGGTCGGCGGCGGTGCGCCGCGCGGTGGATCTGTCGGACGTCGACCGGATCGCCGCCTTTGCCAAGATGTTCGAACGCTACGGCTACGCCCCCGCCGAGGCCGAGGTGCGGGCGCAGATCCTCTATTTCCATCAATACGGCTATGAGGCGCTGGGGCGTCGGGAGAGCTGGGAGACGCGGCTGGCGCGCAGCCGCGATTACCTGCTCTGTCTGACCGGCAGGCCCCCCTCAGAGACGGAGGTTCAGGCGCTCACCGATGCGGTCCGGTCCAATCTGGCGCTGCGGCGCAGCCCGGGCAAGACCGCCTGAGCGGGTGGCGGCCGGGCGCCGCCGCAGCCATCACGCCTCGTAGGGGTCGAGCGAATCCCGCAGCCCGTCGCCGAGGAAGTTGAAGGCCAGCACGATGACGATGATCGGCAGCATCGGAATCGCGGTCCAGGGGTAGATCTCGATCGAGGCGAGGTTCTGGGCGTCGTTCAGCATCACCCCCCAGCTGACTGCGGGCGCCCTGAGCCCGAGGCCGAGGAACGACAGCGCGGTCTCGCCCAGGATCATCGATGGGATCGACAGCGTGGCCGAGGCGATCAGATGCGACATGAAGTTGGGCAACAGGTGCTTGCGGATGACGCGGCCCGAGGAGGCCCCCATCATCTCTGCGGCGCGCACGTATTCCTCTTCCCGCAGGCTGAGGAACTTGGCCCGGACCGAGCGCGCCAGCCCCGGCCAGTCGAGGATGCCGAGGATGACCGAGATGATGAAGAACACCGACACCGGCCCCCAGTTCGACGGCACCGCCGCCGACAGCGCCAGCCACAGCGGCAGC
>JBFXGQ010000012.1:0-21978 GCA_050177915.1 Pseudodonghicola sp.
CGGTGCAGACGGTGGGTTCGTACCAGGGGATCACCGCGTGCAGCCGCGCCCAGCCCTCGGTGTCGCTGGCCGGCATTGGCAGTTATTGCTGCCCGCGCGGGCCGGCCTGGATCTTGGTGTTCATCGAGGCGGTGGACGAGGTGATGGTGGCGTCCAGCGTGCCGGCGATCAGCGCGTCGCCGGCGGCGCCGTAGCCGCTGACCTCGACCGCCTCGACATCGTCATAGCTGAGCCCGGCGAAGGCCAGCACCGCCTCGGTCGATTTCTGCACCGCGGGCGAGGATTTGACCAGGCTGACCCGCTTGCCCCGAAGATCGGCGAGCGAGGAGAGCTGGAGATCGCCGGCGATCGACAGGATCGGGATGCAGGCGTTGCCGAGGTTCTGCAGCAGGATGCGCACCGGCTGCGGGCCCCAGTCGGCCTCGCCGAAGGCATAGATCGCCTCCTGCGCATAGATGCTGTCCGAGCCGGTGGCCGAGAAGGTCGCCTTGCCGGCGCGCACCGGCGCCAGCCGCGAGATGTCGTTCTTGCCCGGCAGCAGGCGCAGGTTCACCCCGGCCTTGGTCTTGAGCACGCTGCCGATGGCGATGGCCTGATTGTAGGTGGTCGACCCGGTGCCGTAGGTGGTCCAGATCACGGTGTCGGGCAGCGCGCTTTCCTCGGCGCCGGCCACGCCTGTAGCGATCGCCGCGGCAAGGGCCGCGGCGGCGATTATGCTGATTGCAGACATGAGGTCCTCCTCCCTCTAAATTCTTTAGTGGGAATAGTGTTCTCAAAAAAGAATTGATGAGTCGAGGATTTTCTTGCCGCGCAGGGGCCGGAAGGGGGGGCTATTCGGGTTTGACCACCCGGAACACGCCCTGCGCGCGGCTGCAGACCTGGCCGTCCAGATCCATCAGCTCGGCCTCCATGAACAGGGTGCGGCCGCCGCCGCCGATCTGACGGCCGATCACCGTGGCCGGCCCGGGGCGCAGCGCGTTGAGGAACTGGGTGTTGAGCGACAGCGTCACGCAGCGGCGGCGATGCTCGGTCCCGGGGCTGTAGGCGGCGGCCATCCCCATGGCGAAATCCAGCACCGTCATCGACGAGCCGCCATGGGCGATGCCCAGGGTGTTGAGATGCTTTTCCTCGACCTCGAAGACCACCCGGGCGATCCCGGGGCCCCAGGCATCGACGCGCGCGCCCACCAGTCTGTTGAACGGCCCGGTGTCGATCTGCGGCGGCTTGGGGTCCCAGATGTCTGCTGTCATGTCGTGTTCCAGTATGGCTTTCTCAGTTCGGTTTTCAGCACCTTGTTGGCGCCGGAGAGGGGCATCGGCTCAGACCGGAATTCCAGCGAGCGCGGGCACTTATAGGATGCAAGATGCGCCCGCGTATAGGTGATCAGTTCGGTTTCGGTGGCGCGGCTGCCCGGGGTCGGGATGACGATGGCGTGCACCGCCTCGCCCCAGTGCGGATCGGGGATGCCGATCACCGCCACCTCGGCGACATCGGGGTGCAGCGACAGCACGTTCTCGATCTCGGCGGGATAGATGTTCTCGCCGCCGGAGATGATCATGTCCTTGATGCGGCCGGAGATCCACAGCGCGCCGTCCGCGTCAAGATAGCCGGCGTCGCCGGTATGCAGCCAGCCGCCGCGCAGGGTCTCGGCGGTCAGTTCGGGCTGATTGAGATAGCCCTTCATCACATTGGGGCCGCGCACCACGATCTCGCCCACCGCGCCGCGCGGCAGCTCGGTATCGGCGTCGTCGAAGATGCGCAGGTCGCAATGGCTGGCGGGAAAGCCCACCGAGCCGAGCTTGCCGCGGGTGGCGAAATCGGCGCGGTGGTAATCGGGGCCCAGCCCCGAGATCAGCGGCGCCGCCTCGGTCATGCCGTAGCCATGCACCAGATCGACATGCGGAAAGGCCGCCACGATGCGGCGCAGCAACTCGGCGCTGGTGGCCGAGGCGCCCCAGGTCATCTGCCGGAGGCTGGACAGGTCGTAGCGGGCGAACTCCGGGTGATCGAGGATCATCTGCATCATCGTCGGCACGAATTGGGTCGAGGCGACGCGATGGGTCTGGATCAGCCCGAGAAATCCGGCGACGTCGAATTTCGGCTGCAACACCACCGGGGCGGGCAGATGGGCGCAGGTATAGACCCGGCTGCCGGCGGCGGCATGGAACATCGGCCCGACCATCAGGTGGGTCTCATGCGGCACGAACCCATATTGCGCCACCGAGCCGGCGGAGTTGGTGCAGATGTTCCAATGGCTCAGCATCACCCCCTTGGGGGCGCCGGTGGTGCCGCCGGAGTAATAGATGATGGCGCTGTCGTCGTCGCGTCCGGGCGCGGTGGTGGGGGCGTGGGCCGCGGCGATCAGCGCTTCATAGCCGATCTCGCCCGCGCCGGGCGCGGCGCCCAGCACGATCAGCCGCAGGCCGGGGCAGGCGGCGGCGATGGCGCGGCCGGTCTGCAGATGCGGCGGATCGACCACCAGCAGGCGCAGGGCGCTGTCGCTGGCGCAGGCGATCAACTCGGCCGCGGTCAGGCGATAGTTCAGCGCCACCAGCTCCATCCCCGCCAGCGCCGGGGCGAAATA
Organism: Pseudodonghicola sp.; assembly: GCA_050177915.1. Taxonomy (GTDB): domain Bacteria; phylum Pseudomonadota; class Alphaproteobacteria; order Rhodobacterales; family Rhodobacteraceae; genus Pseudodonghicola. Next base: position 2,585 of record JBFXGQ010000012.1, read on the forward strand.
GCACTCAAAGAACCATTCCGAGTTCAGCCCGAGAAAGCCGATCCGGTCGCCGCCGGTCAGCCCCAGCGCGTTGAAGCCGCCGGCCAGCGCCCGGCAACGCCGCGCCATCTGCGCCCAGGTGGTCACGCGCCCGTCGCAGAGGACGGCGGTGCGGTCGCCGTAATGGGCGGCGTTGCGCTCAAGGCTGTAGGTGATCGAAACGCTCATTCCGGTGGACCCTCCCCCTGTCCTGCGGATGCTGGGGCCCGGGCGCGGCGGGCGCGCCCGGGCCGGATCGTTCAGTGGGCTCAGAACGGGCTCAGAGTTCGAGCGCGCGGGCGATCAGGTTACGCTGCACTTCCGAGGTGCCTTCGCCGATCACATAGACCAGCGCGTCGCGGTGGATGCGGCCGACCGGGTAGTCGCGCATGATGCCGGCGCCGCCATGGATGCGGATCGCCTGTTCCGAGCAGCGCACCGCGGTTTCCGAGGCGATCAGCTTGACCTTGGCCGCCATCGGCGTGGTGAGCTTGCCCTGATCGACCAGCCAGGCGCCGTGATAGACCAGCCAGCGCGCCGCCTCGATCTCGGCATCCATATCTGCGATCTTGTGGGCGATGGCCTGATACTGGCCCAGCCGCTTGCCGGCGACCTGGCGGTCGCGGGCATAGGCGATCGCCGCATCGCGCGCCGCCCGCGCCATGCCCAGCGCGTTGGCGGCGACGCCGACCCGGTTTTCCGACAGCGATTCCAGGATCACCGGATAGGTGCCGGTCCGATGGCCCAGCAGCGCCTCGTCCGGCACCTCCAGCCCGTCGATATGGATCAGCCCGGTTTCCGAGGCGCGAATGCCCTCCTTTTCCAGCTTGTGGATCACCACCGCCGGATTGGGCAGGTCGATGATGAACAGGCTGATCGCATCGGGCGTGAGCTCGGGCGAGGTGCGCGCCGCCAGCAGCATGAAATCGGCGATGGGAGAGTTGGTGATATAGGTCTTGGCACCTGAGATCCGCCAGCCGCCGTCGATCTTCTCGGCCTTGGTCGAGAGCGCCCGGATGTTCGATCCGCCGCCCGGTTCGGACAGGCCGAAGGCGCTGATCTTGGTGCCGGCGAAGGCGTGGGGCAGGTATTTCGCCTTCTGCTCCGGGGTGCCGGCCTTCCAGATCGGCCAGATGCCCAGATGGCTGTGCGCCGACCAGGAGGAGGCGAAGGCCTGGCTGGCATAGCTCAGCTCCTCGCGCACGATGCAGTCGGTGATCTTGTCCATGCCCGAGCCGCCGTCCTCGGCCGGGTAGCGCACGCCGAGCAGCCCCAGCTCGCCCCATTTGCGGAACATCTCGGGCGGGAATGTTTCGGCATCGTCGTGCTTGCGGGCGACCGGCGCGATTTCATCGGCGGCGAATCGCGCGACCATCTCGCGGACCTGTTCGTGTTCCTGCGTAAAGGTGAAGTCCATCTTCGCCTTGTCCTTCCATTCGTATTTGAGAATAATCTTCCACATGAAGAATAATGTGATTTGCGCAGCGGTGGCAATACCGCTTCGCGCGGGGCTCAGCCGGCGGTCGTGGCGCGGGTCTTCGGCCGCAGATTGGCCTCGACCAGATTGCGCTTCATCTGCATCAGCGCGGCGATCAGCGTCTCGATGGTGGCCGGGTCCAGCCCGTCGAGGCTGATCTCGTTCAGCTCGTCCACTGCGCGCTGCAGGTCGGTCTGCACCTGCCGGGCGGCGGCGGTCAGCCAGACCCGGATGGCGCGGCGGTCCTGCGCGTCGCCCTCGCGGCGCAGCCAGCCGGCGGCCACCATCCGCTCGATCAGGGTGCCGCAGGCGACCCGCCCCAGGCTCAGCCGGTCGGCCAGCTCGCTCTGGGTCAGCCCGTTCTCGCGGTAGAGCATCGCCAGCAGCCAGGCCTGCGCCCGGCTGATCCCGGCCGGGCGGAAGACGTTATCATAAAGCTTGTGGCGCAGATGGGCGACGTCATGCAGCAGGAAGCTGAGGCTGCGTTCGGGATCGTGCGGGTTGAAGGCGAGACGGGCGAGGTCGGGGCGGCTCATGGCGCTGCCTCGGGCGCCAGCGTGGCGTGGCCGTCGCTCAGCACCACCACGTCGCGCTCCACCGCCCGGGCGCGAAAGCGCAGTCGGTCGCCGTCCTGCCAGATCTCGGTGCGCAGGGTCTCGCCGGGAAAGACCGGGGCGACGAAGCGCACAGCAAGGCTGCGCAGCCGCTCGGGGCGCATGTCGCAGCAGCTTTGCACGATGGCATGGGTGGCGACGCCGAAACTGCAGCGCCCGTGCAGGATCGGCCGCTCGAAGCCTGCGGCGCGGGCGGCAGCTGGCACGACATGCAGCGGGTTGGTATCGCCCGACAGCCGGTAGAGCAGCGCCGCCTGCGGCAGCGTCGGCAGGTAGCACAGGTGATCCGGGGCGCGCCGGGGCAGGGCGGGCGGCGGGGCGCGGCGGCCGCGTGCGCCGCCGCAGCCGCCATTGCCGCGCGCCAGGATGCCGGCGGTGGCGGTGGCCAGCAGCCGGCCGGTGGCGGCGTCGGTGATCTGACGCTCGGTGCGGATCAGCGCGCCGACCCCGGCGCCCTTGTCGAGGATCTCGGAGATCCGCATCCGGCTGCGCACCCGGCCGGTCCGCGGCAGCGGCGCATGCAGCACCAGCGCCTGTTCGCCCAGCAGCACCTGCCGCCAGTCGATGCCGGTCTCGGGATCGCGCGGCCAGAAGCCGGGGTTGGCCAGCACCAGCGCCATCGAGGGCAGGGCGGCGAACTCCGGGTCCTCCTCGAACAGGAAGCGCAGCTGCGCCGTGTCGGTCGGATCGCGGCCCAGCCCGACCCCAAGGGCATAGAGGATGCTGTCGCGCGCCTCGTAGCTGTGGCTGATCTCCGGAAAGCGCCAGGCCAGCAGCCTGTCGCGGTCGAACCGGGGTCGCATATGCGCCGCCGCGCCGGGCTGCGGGCGCAGGTCGGGCGTCTGTTGCGGTTGCAGTGTCATCGGTCTCCTCCCCGAAAACGGCCCGTCCGGGCGGGCCGGGACGGGACAGGGGAAAAGTAATACGCAAGCGAATGAGTTGTAAATATAATTCTTGATGGAGAATTCTATGGACGGCACCCGGTTGCCGCGCGCCGCTGCGGGGCGCGCGGGCGGGGGTGCCGGCGGATGGGCCGCAGGCGTCAGCCCTTGGGAAAGATCCCCATCTTCTTGGCGATCACCTGCAACATCACCTCATTGGCGCCGCCGCCCACCGCGGTCTGCCGCGCCTCGCGATAGACCCGGGTGATGAAATTGTCGTTCATGAAGCCCTGGCCGCCCCAGAACTGGGTCAGCTCGACGGGCACCTCCATCGACAGCCGCCCGATCAGGTATTTCGCCATCGAGGCCAGCTTGGTCACATCCTCGCCCGCCAGATGCGCCTCCAGCGCGCGGTAGAGCAGCGCCCGCACCGCCTCGACCTGGGTCTGCATCTCGGCCAGCTTGAAGTAGATATACTGGTTGTCCAGCAGCGGCTTGCCGAAGGCCTTGCGCTGACGCAGATAGTCGATGGTTTCGGCGATGGCGATGTCGAGGAACCGCCACGAGCGGGCGACGACGAACAGCCGCTCCTCCTGGAACTGCTCCATCTGGTAGAGAAACCCGCGCCCTTCCGCGCCGATGCGGTTGGCCTGCGGGATGCGCACGTCGTCGAAGAACAGAAGCGCGGTATCGGAGGAGCGGTAGCCGACCTTGTCGAGCTTCTTGCCCACCGTGATGCCGGCCGTGTCCAGCGGCAGCACGATCAGCGACTTGTTCCTGTGCGGGCCGTTTTCGGTGCCGGTATTGGCGAGCAGGCAAATCCAGTCGCCCTGCACGCCATTGGTGATCCACATCTTCGAGCCGTTGATGATGTAATCGCCGCCGTCCTTGCGCGCGCTGGTCTTCAGGCTCGCCACGTCCGACCCCGCGCCGGCCTCGCTGACGCCGATGCAGCCGACCAGATCGCCGGCGATGGTGGGGGCGAGGAATTCGGCGCGCAGCCGGTCGCTGCCGTGCTTGGCCAGCGCCGGGGTGCACATGTTGGTCTGCACCCCGATGGCGGAACAGATCCCCATGGTGCGGATGCTGCCCAGCTCCTCGGCAAAGGCGATCTCATAGGACAGATCCAGCGCCAGCCCGCCATAGGCCTCGGGCTTGCCGATGCCCAGCAGGCCGGCATTGCCGAAGGCCTTCATCACCTGGCGGGCGGGAAAGATGCCCTCGGCCTCCCACTGGTCGACGAAGGGGTTCACATGGGTGTCGACCACGGCGCGGGTGGTGCGGCGCAGTTCCTCGTGCTCCTGGGTCCAGATCATGCCGCGCCCTCCGGCCTCGGGGCGCGGCGGACGATCAGCTGCGCCTCGCCGATCTGCGAGACGCGCCCGTCGGGGGCGGTGATGCGGATCTCCAGCGTGACAGTGCCGGCTTGCCCGCCCGAGGGGCTGCGGCCGATCACCGTGGCGTCGGCGCGCAGCACCTCGCCGACGAAGGCCGGCGCCAGGAACCGCCAGGGGCCGAGCTGGCCCATGGCGATCAGGCTGGCGCCCAGCACGTTGCCGACCGAGGCCATCGCCTGCGCCACTGGATGCGGCCCGTGGGCGATTGGCCGGCCGAAGCGGTTGTCGGCGCTGGTGTTGATCGGGTGCCAGGCGTCGAACAGCTCGGAATGCCGGGCGATCCGTTCGGCGCTGCAGTCGATGTCCGGCAGGGCCAGCACCGTGCCGGGCACGAGGGTGTCGTACCAATAGTCGGTTTGCGATTCCATGATCTCCTCCATCTGCCGGAAGGCTAGATGGGATGATTTATGAATCACAGGTCAAATTATTGCCGTCACCCCTGCTGGGTGGCGATTCGCGCCAGCGTCAGCATGTCCTGGCTCAGCGCCTCGAGCTTGGCGTCGTCGATCTGTTCCGAGATGCCGATGGCGCTGATGGCGAGGAAGGGCTGCATGTTGGCGTCCGGGATGCCGACCGCCACCGTGGTGATGCCCAGCGAGAAATGGCCGCGATCCACCGCAAAGCCGGCCTCGCGCACCTTCTGCACCTCGTCATACCAGGTCTCGAAGTCGATCGGGCGGGCCAGGCGGATCTTGTTGAACCGCCGCTCCATCTTCGACCTGGGCAGATCGCTCTGCGCCGCCAGACAGCGCCCCAGGGCGCCGACGAACATCGGCAGCCGCTGGCCGATCCGCATCGAGATCTGCACCGTCGAGGTCGGTTCGGTGCGGTCCACCAGCAGCACGCGGTCCTCGCCCACCACCTGCCACAGGTTCATCGCCACGCCGAATTTCAGCGCCAGCCGCTGCAGTTCGGGGTGCAGCACGCGGATATGGTTCTCGCGGTCCAGCGCCCCCTGGGCCAGCGACACCACGCCCATCGACAGCGTATAGGTCTTGGTGGTCTGATCGAAGCTCGCCAGCCCCTCGTGCACCAGCGTCCTGAGCAGGTTGAAGCAGGTCGAGGGGTTCAGGTTCAGATCGCGGGCCACCTGCGTCACGCCGACGCCGCCGCGGGTTTTCTGCAGATAGCGCAGGATCGCAAGGCCGTTGACCAGCGCGCCCACGAGCTTCTCAGGCGTTGTGTCGTTCATCAAAATCCCTACTGACAAGACTATTCTCGTCAGAGAATAATTTATTCGCGGTGGGAATGTAAACCGCCAGATTTCAATGGCCGTGCCGCCGCCGGGCGCGCGGTCAGAGGAACAGGCCCTGACGCATCAGATTGGCATAGGCGTCGATCGCGCTGTCCGGAATATCGCCGCTGGCCTTGTGCTGCATGGCGACATAGGCGCGCGCCCCCAACAGGATCGACGCGGTCGCCTGCAGTTCGGCATCCGACATCCGCCGCAGGTGGCCCGCCGCCATGGCGCGTTTCAGCGCGCGGACATAGCCCTCGGTCAGCCGCCGGATATGTTCCTCATGCGCCTTGGGGGCGAAGACCTCGGCCTCGTAGAGCACGCGGTAGAACCCGGGATTCTCGCGCAGATAGTCGCAATAGGCGCGGAACCGGGCGATCTCGCGCTCCAGCCCGGTGCCGGCCCCGGCCAGATCGGCGGTGATCTTGTCGGTCATCTGCCGCCCGACATAGGGCAGCAGCACGTCGAACAGGCCCTGGCGGTCCTCGAAGTAGTTGTAGAAGGTGCCATGCGCCACCCCCGCCGCCTCGGTCACCTTGGCGATGGTGGTGGCGGCATAGCCGTTTTCGCCCACGATGCGCTCCGCCGCCAGCATCAGCTTGCCATAGGTCAGCTGCGCCTTCTCCTCCCGGCTCAGCTTCGGCTTCTTGCGGGGGCGGTCAAAGGGCAGGCTCTCCGCCGCGTTCGATGAGGGTTTCGCTGGGGTCGGCAAGGGCGCTCTCGGGCTATCGGTTATCCGTCTGACAGAACCTCATCCCGTAGCACGCGTTTGAGGATCTTTCCAGAAGGGTTGCGGGGCAGGGCGTCGACCAGCCGCAGGGCCTTGGGGCATTTGAACCCGGCCAGATGGCCGCGGCAGAAGCCGACCAGCGCCTCAAGGTCCAGCGTCGCGCCGGCCCGCGGCACGATCACCGCCAGCGGCACTTCGCCCCATTTGTCGTCGGGCCTGGCGATCACCGCCACATCCTCGACCTCCGGCATCAGGTGGATGACGCGCTCAAGCTCCGACGACGCGATATTCTCGCCGCCCGAGATGATCATGTCCTTCTTGCGGTCGGTGAGGAACAGGAAGCCGTCGGCATCCAGATAGCCGACGTCGCCCGAGCGCAGGAAGCCGTCGGCGAACATCGCCGCGCGGGTGCGCTCCGGGTCCCTCCAGTAGCCGCGCGTCACCTTGGGCCCGCGCATGCAGATCTCGCCTGCCGCGCCCGGCGGCAGGGCGGCGCCGCTGTCGTCGCGGATCTCCAGCTCGACCATGCTGACCGGCCGGCCGACCGAGCCGATCTTGTCGATCTCGCGGCCCGGTTCCATCAGCGTGTCGCCCGAGACGGTCTCGGTCATGCCATAGGCGTCGACATAGCGGGCGGCGGGGAAGACGGTGCCGAAATCGCGGATGCGGCTTTCCGGTGTGCGCTCGCCACCGGCGATGCACCATTTGAGCGAGGAGAGATCGGGCAGGCTGTCGCGCGCCAGCCCGAGCAGGCCGCTGGTCATCACCGGCGCCAGCCAGATGCCGGTGATCTTCTCGGCGGCGATGGTCTCCACCACCCGGGCGGGGTCATAGTCGCGCAGCACCACCAGCGTGCCGCCGACCGCATGCACCGCCATCCCCGGCAGATCGCAGGCGCCGACGTGATAGAGCGGCCCGACCATGCACAGCCGGTCCTGCGCGCTGAGCTGCAGCGACAGGATCATGTCCATGTTCTTGTAATGGAAATTGTCGTAGCTGTGGGTCACCCCCTTGGGCCGGTCGGTGGTGCCCGAGGTATACATCAGCCGCATCAGATCGCCGCCGGCGCGCGGCTGCGGCCGGGCGACCGGATCGCCGCCCAGCAGCTGGCCGGGATCGGCCTGCGCGGCGGCATCCAGCAGGATCACCGGTTGGCGCAACGGCTGCAGCGCCGGGCCGAATTCGGCATCCCCCAGCACCAGATCGACGCCGGCGTGGCCGGCGATATAGTCGACCTCCTCGGCCGAGAGGCGGAAGTTCACCGGCAGCGCCACCGCGCCCAGATGCGAGATCGCATAGAGCAGCTCGATAAAGGCGGCTGAGTTCTTCATCACCAGCGCCACGATGCTGTCGGGGCCGATGCCGCGCGCCCGCAGCCCGCCGGCGAGCCGCTGGACGCGGCCCTCCAGCTCGGCCCAGCTCAGGCGGGTGCCGTCATAGACCAGCGCCTCGGCCCCGGGCCGGACGCGGGCGTGAAAGGCCAGTTGGGCCGTCAGGTTCTGCATCTCTCCCCCTCCCTCGGAACTGCCGGCTCAGTAAGAGCGCGGCAGGCCCAGATTTGCCATGGCGATATAGTTCAGGATCATCTCTTCCGACACCGGGGCGAAGCGGAACAACCGGGCGTCGCGCCACAGGCGCTCCGCATGCATCTCCTTCGAGAAGCCCATGCCGCCCATCACCTGCATCGCCCGCTCGGCCACCGCCGAGGCCGCCTGCGAGGCGATCAGCTTGGCCGCGTTGCTTTCCGAGCCGAACGGCAGGCCGTTGTCGAAGAAGGAGGCCGCCTTGAGATTCAGAAGCTTCGCCGCCTCAAGCTCGGCCCAGTGCTGGGCCAGCGGGAACTGGATCGACTGGTAGGCGCCGATCGGGGTCTTGCCGAACACCCGACGCTCCTTGGCGTAGTCCACCCCCAGCCGGATCGCCAGCCGGCCGGCGCCGACCAGACCCGCGGTGGTGACGATGCGTTCGGTGTTGAGCACGTCCAGCAGCTGGTACCAGCCCTTGTCCAGATCGCCGATCAGCTCGTCCGCGCGGACAGGGACATTGTCGAAGAACACCTGGCTTGAGGGCAGGGTATTGGTGCCCACCTTGTCGATGGCGGTGTGGCTGACGCCGTCGCGGTCGGTGTCGATCATGAACAGGCTGATGCCATGGGTCTTTTTCGGCGCCTGGTCGACCGGGGTGGTGCGCGCCACCACCAGCATCTTGTGCGACTGCGGCACGCCGGTGATCCAGATCTTCTGCCCGTTCAGCCGCCAGCCGTCGCCATCGGCCACCGCGGTGGTCTTCAGCTCCAGCGAATTGGTGCCGGCGTCGGGTTCGGTCAGCGCCATGCAGAACTGCATCTCGCCGCTGCAGAGCTTCGGCAGCCACTCCGCCTTCATCCTGTCGGTGCCGTATTTCGCCACCGAGACGCCGCCGAAGATCGGGTTCAGCATGAAGATCTGCGCCAGGGTGCAGCCGGCGCCGCCGGCGCAAAGCTCCTCGATGATCAGCGCCACCTCGACCATGCCCAGACCGGCGCCGCCCAGATCCTCGGGCAGCATCGCCCCGGCGAGGCCGGCGTCGCAGATCGCCTGCCAGCATTCGGCGGGAAACGCCTTGTCCGCGTCATGCTGGCGCCAGTAGTCGGGACCGAAGGCCTCGCCCACCTTGCGGGCGGTTTCGATCATCAGTTTCTGTTCGTCGTTCAGAATGAAATCCATCTGGGGCTCCGGGGTCTGGTCAGGCGGCGCGCGCGGGGCGCAGCAGCCGCAGGGGTGTTTCAAGGATCTCCACCACCGCCGACAGGAACCGCGCCGCATCGGCGCCGTCGATGATGCGGTGGTCGCAGGCCAGCGTCAGCGTCAGCTCGCGGCGCAGCACGGGGGCGCCGTCGGCGCCGGGGCGGAAGATCTGCCGCTCGGCACCGACGCCGAGGATCATGGCATTGGGCGGGTTGATGATCGGGGTCAGGGAGGAGACCCCGAACATCCCCACGTTGGAGATCGAGATCACCCCGTCTCCGACATCCGCGGGGGTCAGCCGCCCGTCGCGGGCGCGGTCCGCCAGCGCCCGGGCCTGTTCGGCCACCGCGTCCAGCGTGGCGCCGCCGGCATCGCGGATCACGGGGATGCGCAGCCCGTCCGGCGTCTCGGCCACCATGCCGATATCGACCCGGTCGAAGGCCAGGATGCGGTCGCCGGCCCAGATGCGGTTCATCTGCGGCATCTCGGCCAGCGCCAGCCCCAGCGCCCGGATCAGCATGTGGGTGACCGAGATGCGCGGCGCGCGTGCATCGGCGTTCAGCTGGTCGCGCAGCGCATTGAGCGCGCTCAGTTCGGCCTCGTGGCTGAGGTAGAAATGCGGGATCTCGCGCTTGGCGGTGGTGACCCGCTGGGCGGTGGCGCGACGCATCGCGTCGGGTGCGATCTCGGTCACCCCGGCCTGCGCCGGGACGGCGGGTGCGGCGGTCGCCGGGGCGGCAGGTTTCGCCGCCGCCACGTCGCGCGCCTTGATCCGGCCATGCGGGCCGGAGCCCTCGATGGCCGTCAGATCGACGCCCTCGGCCTGGGCCAGGCGGCGGGCCAGCGGCGTGGCGATCACCCGCAGCACATCCTCCTTCATCACCCGGCCGTCGCGCCCCGAGGCCGCCATGGCGCCGCGCTCCAGCCCGTGTTCGGCCATCAGCTTGCGCGCCGACGGGCTGTCGAGCGGTTCGCGCCCGGCAGTTGTCTGGGCGGTTGCCTGGGCGGCCGCTTGCAGGGCGGCGGCGGGCGCGGGGGCAGGGACCTCCGCCACCGCACCGCCGCCCGCCAGCCGGGCGACCGGCGTGCCCACGGGCACCGTCTCTCCCGCCTGAACCAGGATCTCGGCCAGCACGCCATCGGCCTCGGCCTCGACCTCGTTGGCGACCTTCTCGGTCTCCACCGTGAACAGCATGTCGCCGGCGCTGAAGGACGCGCCCGGCGCCACATGCCAGTCCGACAACAGGCCTTCGGTCATCGTCAGCCCGAATTTGGGCATTACCAGATCGGCCATGGTCAGCGACCCGTGAATGTCGCGGCGCGCTTTTCCAGGAAGGCCGAGCAGCCCTCATGCGCGTCGGCGCTGTCGAGCACGAGGCCGATCATCGCCTGTTCGTGGCGCAGCGCCGCCGACAGCGGCATGTCGGCGCCGTCGGTCAGCGTGCGCTTGAGCAGTTTCAGCACCAGCGGCGATTTATGCGCGATCTTGGCGGCGGTCTCCCGTGCGCTCGCCATCAACTCGTCATGCGGCACCACCCGGTTGGCGAGGCCGACGCTGACCGCCTCATCGGGCGTCAGCATGTCACCGGTATACATGATCTCCTTGGCGCGGCAGAGCGGCAGCTGGCGGATGATCCGCTGGGTGCCGCCGGCACCGGGGAACAGGCCCAGCGTGATCTCGGGCAGCCCCAGCTTGGACTTGTCCGACAGGATGCGGATGTCGAGTGCCAGCAGCAGTTCGGTGCCGCCGCCGAGGGCGAAGCCGTTGACCGCGCCGATGGTCGGCTTGTCGAAGGTCTCGATCCGGCGGAACAGATTGTGGATGTCCTCGGCGAACTCCTGATAATGCGGCAGCCCCTGGCGCGAGTTCAGATCGGCGATATCGCCGCCGGCGATGAAGGCGCGGCCGGCGCCGGTGAAGATCACCACGCGTATCGCAGGGTCGGCCGCGATCCGGTCCAGCGCGCCGTGCATGGCGTGGATGGTCGCGGTGTCGAGCGCGTTCAGCGTCTCGGGGCGGTTGATGGTCAGCGTGGCGATGGCGCCATCGGTCTCCAGCAGAATGGGGTCGGTTGTCATCTGAGACTCCTGTCGGTTCAGGCCAGCGTGCGGCGCAGCGCCGCGACGATCCGGTCCGCATTGGGGCGATAGGCCTCTTCCAGCGTCTTGCCGAAGGGCGAGGGGGCGAAGGGGGCGCCGACCCGGACAATCGGGCCGTCCAGCTCGTCGAAACCGATGTCGGCCATGCGCGCGGCGATCTCGGCGCCGACACCGAAGGCCTCCACCGCCTCATGGGCGACCACGAGGTTGTGGGTCCGGCGCAGGCTCTCCAGCACGGTGGCCTCGTCCCAGGGCTGGATCGAGCGCAGGTCGATCACCTCGACCTCGACCCCCTCGGCGGCCATGGTCTCGGCGGCGGCCTCGGCCATGCCGACGGCGGCGCCATAGGCGACCACGGTGGCGTCACGACCGGGCCGGGTGATCCGCGCCTTGCCGATCTCGATCCTCTCGGGGGCGTCGGACAGATCGCCCCGCATCGCGTAGAGCGCCTTGTTCTCGACCACGATGACCGGATCGGGATCGTCGATGGCGGCGCGCAGCAGGCTGTAGGCATCGGCCGGGTTCGACGGGCAGACCACCTTGAGCCCCGGCACATGGGCAAGCCAGGCCTCAAGACATTGCGAATGCTGCGGCCCGGCGTTCAGCCCGCCGCCATGCGGGGTGCGCAGCACCATCGGAACGGATCCCTGGCCGCCGAACATCGAGCGTGCCTTGGCGGCCTGGTTGACCAGCATGTCCATCGACAGGGTGACGAAATCCATGAACATGATCTCGGCCACAGGCCGCATGCCGGTCAGCGCCGCGCCCACCGCGATGCCGGCGATCGCGGCCTCGGCGATCGGCGCGTCATAGACGCGGTCGGGGCCGTAGATCTCCAGCAGGTCGCGGGTGGCCTTGAACGAGCCGCCGGCGGCGCCGACATCCTCGCCGATCACGAAGACGGTGGGGTCCGCCGCCATCGCATCCTTCAGCGCCTGATTGACCGCTTTGACAAAGCGTGTTTCCGCCATCGCTCAGGCCTCCGCTCGGGTATAGACATCGGCGAGGAAATCCTCGCGCGCGGGCAGGGGGGCGGCCAGCGCGGCCTCGGCCGCGGCCTCGATCTCGGCCTCGACCCCGGTTGCGATTTCGGCCAGCGCCGCGGCGCTCAGCCCGGCGGCCAGCAGCGCCTCCGCGGTCAGGCGGATCGGGTCGCGGGCATCGAGCGCGGCGATCTCGTCGCTGTCGCGGTAATCCTGGCGGTCGCCTTCGTAATGGCCGCGGACCCGGGTGGTCCGGCATTCCAGCACCGCCGGCGCCGCGGTCTTGCGCATCGCGCCGACCAGCTTGCGGGCGGCGGTCGATACTTCATCCACCACATTGCCATCGATCGACATGTATTTGATGCCAAAGGCTTTCGCCAGCTTGTCCAGGCTGGTCGCCAGCTGCCGTTCGGTCGGGCTGAACTCGGACCAGCCGTTGTTCTCGCAGACGAAGAGGATCGGCAGCGACCACAGCGCCGCGATGTTCAGGCATTCGTGCACCACGCCCTCGGCCAGCGCGCCATCGCCGAAATAGACCACGGCGACATGGCCCTGACCCTGCATCTTATGGGCCAGCGCGCTGCCGGTGGTGATCGGCAGGCCGGCACCGACGATACCGTTGGCGCCCAGCATGCCCTTGCTCAGATCGGCCACATGCATCGAGCCGCCACGGCCTTTGCAGAGCCCGGTGGCCTTGCCCAGGATCTCGGCGAAAAACCCGTTCAGATCGACGCCCTTGGCCAGCGTGTGGCCATGGCCGCGGTGGTTCGACGACACGGTGTCGCGGTCGGTCAGCGCATGCGACACCCCGACCGGCACCGCTTCCTGCCCGATGGAGAGGTGCAGGAACCCCGGCACCTGCCCATCGGCAAACAGCTTTTGCAACCGCTCTTCGGCGCGGCGGATCAGCAACATCTGACGGTAAAGGCCCGCCAGCTCCTCCTGCTTCATGGTGAGTCCCCCTCAATTGCCAGCAGCCTGCCAAGCGGTCCGGGGGATGTCAATAAAAATGAATAGTGAATCAAAAATCAAAACATGTTGAGGTTCCACCTCCCAAGGCTATCCTGCGGGTCAGAGAGGGAGGTGAAGAATGTCGGAGTTTCAAACCCATCATGCGGTGATCACCGGCGGCGGCAGCGGTATCGGCCTGGCCACCGCGCGGCTGTTGCGGGCGCAGGGCGCGCGGGTCACGATCCTGGATCTGACCGAGGCCGCGGCGCCGGCCGCGGCCGAGATCGGCGCCGCATTCCTGCCCGCCGATGTCACCGACGCGGCCGCCATCGAGGCAATCGCGGCGCAGCTTGAGGCGGATCGGCCGCCCACCATCCTGGTCACCTGCGCCGGCGTGCTGCAGCGGACCCTGCCGCCCGAGACGCTGAGCTGGGGCGAATGGGACCGGATGATCGCGGTGCATCTGCGCGGCACCTATGCCTGTTGCCGCAGCTTCGGCGCCCGGATGGCGGCGCGGCGGGCGGGCGCCATTGTCACCGTCGCCTCGGTCGCCGGGGTGGGCACCGGGCCGCTGCATGCCTATGGTCCGGCCAAGGCGGCGATCGCGCATCTGTCCAAGGGGCTTGCCGCCGAATGGGGGCCGCGCGGGGTGCGGGTCAACAGCGTGGCGCCCGGGTTCACCGAGACGCCGGCGCTGGACCGCGGGCTGACCGCCGGCGCGCTGGAAGCGGCTCGGCTGGAGGGCGCCAGCGCCCTGGGCCGGCTGGTGGCGCCTTCCGAGGTGGCCGAGGCGATCGCCTTCCTCGCCGGTCCGCGCGGCTCGGCGATCACCGGTGTGGTGCTGCCGGTGGACGCGGGCTATCTGGTGGCGGGCGACTGGGCGGCCTATGGTGGGCTGCGCGGCGGCGCCGAGGGCTGAGCGCCCGCGACCCGAGGCCGCCGGTCGTGCGGCCTCATCCGGAAATCGGGGTTCGCCGATATAATTATCTTGCATATGATTAGCTGGCTATGCAAATCTCGGTGCGACGGGTCAGACCGACCGGGGGAGGAGATATCGTGATTGACTACGACAAGCTGATGGCGCGGGACTTCCCGCCCGTCGAACAAAGCTACAGCGCGCGCGACAGCATGCTCTATGCGCTGGGGCTGGGCCTGGGGGCCGATCCGCTGAACCCGGCGCATCTGCGCGCCACCTACGAGGGGGCCGAGGGGTTCTGCGCGCTGCCCTCGATGGTGGTGGTGCTGGCCGGCCCCGGGTTCTGGGCGATGGAGCCCGACACCGGGATCAGTTGGCAGCATCTGCTGCATGGCGAGCAGAGCCTGACGCTGCATGGCCCGCTGCCGCCCGAGGGCAGGCTGATCGGCCGGACCCGGATCACCAATATCATCGACAAGGGCGAGGGGCGCGGCGCGCTGATCTATTCCGAGCGCGATCTGACCGACAAGGCGACCGGGGCGAAGATCGCCACCGTCGCCGGCACCAGCTTCGCCCGCGCCGATGGCGGTTTCGGCGGGCCCGCGGGGCCGCTCAAGCCGGTGCATGCGCTGCCCGAGACGGCGCCCCAGACGGTTTTCGACCATGCCACCCAGCCCGGATCGGCGCTGATCTACCGGCTCAGCGGCGATTACAACCCGCTGCACGCCGATCCGGCGGTGGCGCGGCAGGCGGGCTTCGACCGGCCGATCCTGCACGGGCTCTGCACGCTGGGGGTGGCGGCCTGGTCGATCACCCAGGCGCTGGCCGACGGCGATCCGGCCGCGCTGAAACATCTGCAGCTGCGGTTTTCGGCGCCGGTGTTCCCGGGCGAGACCATCCGCACCGAGATGTGGCGCGACGGCGACGCGGTGTCGTTCCGTGCCCGCGTGGTCGAGCGCGACGTGGTGGTTCTGAACAACGGGCTCGCCCGGCTGGGCTGAGCGTCAAGGAGGAGAGAGACATGAGCGACAGGGCGCAACCGGTGATCTATCCGGAAACCCGCTTCTATTGGGACGGCGCCAGGGACGGCAAGCTGATGCTGCAATCCTGCACCGCCTGCGACCGGGCCTATTTCCCGCCGCGCCCGTTCTGCCCCCGCTGCGGCAGCCGCGACGTGCGGGTGATCGAGGCCAGCGGCCGCGGCCGGCTGCATTCCTATGTCATCAACCACATGCCGGCGCCGGGCTACGAGCCGCCCTTTACCGTGGCGGTGGTCGAACTGGAGGAAGGCCCGCGGATGATGAGCAATATCGTCGACTGCCCGGCGGAGCCGGAGGCGCTGGTGCTGGACATGCCCCTCGAGGTGACCTTTGAGCAGCGCGGCGAGATCGCCGTGCCGCAGTTCCGCCCGGCGCAAGGAGGTGCCGCATGAGCCGCGCCGAGATCGCCATCGTCGGGGCGGCGGAAACGACGGAGATGGGCAAGATCCCGCATCTGAGCCAGACCGGGCTGCATGCCGATGCGGCGCTGAACGCGCTGGCCGATTGCGGGCTGAGCGTGGCCGATATCGACGGGGTGGCCACCGCCGGCCATGACGCCGCCGAGATCGCGCAATACCTCGGCATCACGCCGACCTGGCTTGACGGCACCTCGGTCGGCGGTTGCTCGTTCATCCTGCTGGTGCGCCATGCCGCCGCCGCGCTGATGGCGGGGCTGTGCAATACCGTGCTGATCACCCATGGCGAAAGCGGCCGGTCCAACAACCGCGGTCACCGGCCGATCTTCCCCTCGATGCAGCAGCAGGAATTCGAATCCATCTATGGCGCGCTGTTCCCGCCGTCGCGCTTCACCCTTCCGGTGCTGCGGAAGATGAAGCAGGACGGGCTGACCGAGGAGCAGCTGGCCATGGTCGCCGTGGTGCAGCGGGAATGGGCCTCCCACCATCCCCGCGCCACGGCGCGCGATCCGATCACCGTGGATGACGTGCTGACCTCCAGGATGATCGCCTGGCCGTTCCGCAAGCTGATGTGCTGCCTGGTCTCGGACGGCGGCGGCGCGCTGATCCTGACCCGGGCGGAGCGGGCCGGGGATTTCCCGACCAGGCCGGTCTATCTGCGCGGGCTGGGCGGAGAGAGCGCCGAGGGGCCGATGATCAGCCAGATGGAGGATTTCACCTCCTCCAGGGCGTTCCGGGTGTCGGGCAAGCAGGCGTTCGACAGCGCCGGGATCAGCCATGCGGACGTCGATCACCTGATGATCTACGACGCCTTCGCGCATCTGCCGGTCTACGGGCTGGAGGATCTGGGCTTCGTGCCCAAGGGCGAGGGCGGCGCTTTCATTGCGGAAGGTCATACCCGGCCCGGTGGCAAGCTGCCGCTCAACACCAATGGCGGCGGGCTCAGCTACATGCACTCGGGCATGTACGGCATGTTCGCGCTGCAGGAATCGGTGCGGCAGATGCGCGGCATCTCTCCGGCGCAGGTGCCGGGGGCCAGGCTGTCGGTGGTGCATGGGGTGGGCGGCATGTTCTCCGCCGCCGCCACCGCCGTGCTGACGACGGAGGCGGCGTGGTGAGCGATTTCGCCGGCAAGCATGTCGTCGTCGCCGGCGGCACCAGCGGCATCAACCTCGGCATCGCGCGGCATTTCGCGCGCGAGGGGGCGAAGCTTTTCGTCTTCTCGCGCGATCCCGAGCGGGTGGCGGACGCGGTCGAGGAGCTGCGCGCGCTGGGGGCCGAGGCCGAGGGCATCGCCGCCGATGTGCGCGACTATGCGGCGGTGGAGGCGGCGCTTGGCCGCGCCACCGACCGTTTTGGCCCGGTCGATGTGCTGATCTCCGGCGCGGCGGGGAATTTCGTCGCCCGCGCCAAGGACATCTCGTCGAACGGCTTCCGCACGGTGCTGGAGATCGACCTGCTGGGCACCCACCACGTGATGCACGCCGCCTGGCCGCATCTGCGCAAGCCGGGCGCCAGCATCATCAATATCTCGGCCGCGCAGGCCAGCACCGCCATCGTCGGCCAGGCGCATGTCTGCGCGGCGAAATCCGGCGTCGACATGCTGACCCGGACGCTGGCGCTGGAATGGGGGCCGGAGGGCGTGCGGGTGAATTCGGTGGTGCCCGGCCCGATCGGCGATACCGAGGGCGTGCGGCGGCTGATGCCCGGCGCCGCGCTCGACCGCAAGGTGGCGGCGATCCCGCTGCGCCGGGTGGGGACCTTGCAGGAGGTCGCAGACCTCTGCGCCTTCCTCAGCTCGGACCGCGCCGCCTATATCACCGGCACGGTGATCCCGGTCGACGGCGGCGCGATCCTCAATCCGATGCCGACGCGGATGGAGGCGTTCATGGACGGGTGAGGCGGTCTGAGCCTCAGGTCAAAAACAACGAGGGCGGGGCCGGATCGGCCCCGCCTTTCTGTTTGCGCTGCGTGAGGTGAAAAGCGTGACGTGAAAAAGCCCGGCTTGCGCCGGGCTGAAACGTGTCACTTGAAATCGAACCGCGGCAGCTGTTTCCGGGTGAAGCGGTCCAGCGCCGCGCGGTGATAGGCGCTGGTCAGGCAGACCGGTTGCGCCTGCGCCTCCATCGCCAGCAGCGTATCGCTGTCCAGCTCCATCGCGCGGGAGGCAATGGATTTGGTCAGCGCGAAGGCCACCGGCGAGGCGTCGCACATCTGCGCCGCGATCTCCCGCGCCCGCGGCAGCAGCGCCTCGGGCACGTGCACCTCCATCGCCAGGCCGATGGTCTGCGCCTCCTCGGCGCTGAGCGTGCGGCCGGTATAGAACATCTCCTTGGCGCGCTGCAGCCCGACCAGCCGGGGCAGCGAGTAGAAGAGGTTGCCGTCCGGAATCGCGCCCACCTTGCAGAAGGAGGCGTTGAAGCTGGCGCGGGTCGAGGCCAGCACGATGTCGCCGACCAGCGCCAGCCCCAACCCGGCGCCATAGGCGGGCCCGTCCACCGCGCAGATCACCGGCACCGGCAGGTCGCGCAGCCGGCGCAGCCAGCGATGGAACCGGCCCATCCGCGGTACCGCATCCTCGGCGGCGCCGAGGCTGCCGGCGCGGTGGTCGGCCAGCATCTTCTTCAGATCGCCGCCGGCGCAGAACACACCGTCCGAGCCGGTCAGGATCAGCGCCCTTAGCGCGCCGTCCTCGACCAGCGCCTGGGTCGCCTCCTCCATCGCCGCCTTCATGCTGTCGGAGAGCGCGTTGCGGCTTGCCGCCTCGGTCATCTCGATGGTCGTCACCGGGCCGTCCCGGGTGATCCGCAGCGCTGCGTTCATACCTTGGTCTCCTCTGCCAGGGTCCGTTTCAACGTGGCCTTGTCGATCTTGTTGGTGGGCGAGAGCGGCAGCGCGCCGGACCAGAAGGTCACCCCGCGCGGCGCCTTGTAATGCGCAATCCGTTCGCGGCAGAAGGCGATCAGCGTCTCTTCCGTCGCCTCGGCACCGGGCTGCATCGCCACCACCGCATGCACCGCCTCGCCCCAGAACGGATCGGGCAGGCCGATCACCGCGCATTGCGCGATGGCGGGGTGTTTCGACAGGCAGTTCTCGGTCTCGATCGGATAGATGTTCTCGCCGCCCGAGATGATCATCTCCTTGGTGCGGCCGACCAGATGCAGATAGCCGTCCGCGTCCAGATAGCCGGCGTCGCCGGTGTGATAGAAGCCGCCGCGCATCGCATGGGCGGTGTCGTCGGGGCGCTGCCAGTAGCCGTTCATCACCTGCGGCCCGCGCACCACGATCTCGCCCGGCTGGCCGGCGGGCAGGGGGTTGTCGTCCTCGTCCACCACCCGCAGGTCGCAATACTCCATCGGCAGGCCGACCGAGGCGAGCTTGCCGATCAGCGGGTTGCCCGGCACATGGACCGCGCGCGGCAGCATGGTCAGCACCGGCGCGGTCTCGGTCATGCCGTAGCCCTGACAGAAGGTCAGCCCGGGGATCGCCGCGATCGCCCGCTCGATCAGCGCCACCGGCATCGGCGCGGCGCCATAGGTCAGGCAGCGCATCGACGAGAAGTCGAACTTGTCGAAATCGGGGTGATCCATCACCATCTGCACCATGGTCGGCACCAGGGTGACGGTGGTGACGCGCTGGTCCTGGATGATCTGCATCATCTCCTCGACCTGGAACCGCGGCTGGATCGCCATCGCCGCACCGTAGAGCACGACATTGAACGCGCGCGAGCCGGTGCCGAGGTGGAACAGCGGCCCCGACAGCAGCACCACATCCTCGGCGCTGAAGCCGTAGAACGGCCCGGCGCCGACGCCGTTCACCAGAAAGTTCGAATGCGACAGCATCACCCCCTTGGGCTGGCCGGTGGTGCCTGAGGTGTAGAACAGGATCATCGTGTCGTCCGACCGGCT
>JBFXGQ010000013.1:0-21556 GCA_050177915.1 Pseudodonghicola sp.
GTCGGTGGCGAATTTGACGAAGTCCTTCACCCGGGCCAGACGGTCGGCGGGCAGGCCGGCGGGGATGATCCAGCCGTCAAAGTCGAACACCTGCCAGTCCCACAGCATGGCGACCGGCTGGTGCTGTTCCTCGATCACCGAGAACAGGCGACCGTTGTAGGTCGAGCCCATCACCACCTCGCCATCGGCCAGCAGCTGCGGCGTGTCGGCGCCGGCCGACCACCAGACCACCTGATCCTTGATGGTGCCGAGCTTGGCCAGAGCGCGCTCGACCCCCTCGGGCGTGCTGAGCGTGGTATAGAGATCCTCTTTCTTCACGCCATCGCAGAGCAGCGCCCATTCCAGGTTCTTCTTCGGGCGTTTTTCCAGGCTGCGCTTGCCGGGGAAGTTCTCAAGATCGAAGATCGCGCAGAGGCTGTCCGGCACCTTGCCGTTCCAGTCGGCGACATCGGTGCGATAGCCGAAGGTGGTCGAGAACACGATCTGCGGGATGAAGCAGTCGTTGATCAGGCTGGGGCCGAAATCGTCGGTCGGGGCGGAACCGTCGGTGCCGGGGGCCAGCAGGTCGTTGAAATCGACCTCCATCGCCAGCCCCTCGTCGCAGAGCCGCTGGCTGTCGGGGCCTTCGACGTCCACCAGATCCCAGGTGATGTTGTTCGCCTCGGCCTGGGCGCGCAGCTTGGCCACCGCCTCGTTCGAGCTTTCGTCCCAGATGATCTTCACATCCGGGTGCATCGCCAGATAGGGGTCGGCATAGGCGCGGACCTGGGATTTCTGATAGGCGCCGCCCCAGCTGACCAGGGTCATTTCCTTGGCCATATCCTCGGCCATGGCCACCGGCGCAAGCAGCGTCGCGGAGGCTGCCAGTGCGGCAAGGGATTTCAGTTTCATGTTTGGACTCTCCTTGTGGTTTTGCGCGGTTCGGTTTCGCGTTTCCTTATTGCTCCCCGATCTGTTCGCCGGGGTTGTTGCGCAGCCGGATTGTCGGGCGCCTGCCCTCAGGCGTCGAGCGCGCGGCAATCCTGCGGCAGCCAGCCGATTTCGATCTGCTGGCCCGGTTTCAGGCGGACCTGATCCGGCGCGTTGCGCGATTTGATGATGAAGTTGTCGTTGCCTGCGACGCTGATCCGGGTGCGGAACACATCGCCCATGTAGATGAATTCCTTGACCTCGGCCTTGAGCAGATGCGCCCCGGGCTGAAGCCTGTCCTTGTTGACCTCGACCCGCTCGGGGCGGATCGAGACCTTGGTGCGTTCGCCCACCTCGGAGACATTGACCGGCTTGCAGTCGATCAGCCCGCCATCGTCGAGCTGCACCAGCGCGTGATCGCCGGTGATCTCCTTCACCACGCCTTCCAGCGTGTTGTTCTCGCCGATGAACTGGGCGACGAAACTGTTCTGCGGGCTTTCATACAGCTCGTCCGGCGGCGCGATCTGCTGGATGCGGCCGTCGTCGAACACCGCCACCCGGTCCGACATGGTCAGCGCCTCGGTCTGGTCGTGGGTGACATAGACCACGGTGATGCCCAGATCATGCGCCAGATTGGTGATCTCGAACTGCATGTGCTCGCGCAGCTGCTTGTCCAGCGCGCCCAGCGGCTCGTCCATCAGCACCAGCTCGGGCTCGAACACCAGCGCGCGGGACAGCGCGATCCGCTGCTGCTGGCCGCCGGACAGCTGCGCCGGCCGGCGGCCGCCGAATTCGCCCATCTGCACCATGTCGAGCGCGCGCTTGACCTTGGCCTCGCGCTCGGACTTGCCGATCTTGCGCACCTCCAGCGGAAACGACAGGTTCTCGGCCACCGTCATATGCGGGAACAGCGCGTAGTTCTGGAACACCATGCCGATGCCGCGCTTGTGCGGCGGGATGTTGTTGATCGGCCGACCGTCCAGCTTGATCTCGCCATGGGTCGCGGTCTCGAACCCGGCAAGCATCATCAGGCAGGTGGTCTTGCCGGAGCCCGAGGGGCCAAGCATCGTCAGAAACTCGCCCTTCGGCATTTTCAGGTTGAGGTCTTTGACGACTAAAGTTTCGCCATCATAGCTTTTTTGCACGCGTTCGAATTCAACGAACGCATCGTTGCTTGATGTATCAGCCAAAAGAGGCTCCCCGTCACTTTTCGTTTTGCTGCGGTCTGCGCCGCTTTGTCCCTAAACTAAAACAAGGCGGGCCCCTCGGCGCAACCCGTTTGCGGTAATTGATGGCATATTCACGACACCGGCTAAGAATTGGGCGGGCTCGTTTGTGTACGAACATCCCCCCACCACAACATGCTGTGGTTGTGCCGGCCGTTCCCGCGTCCGTTCAGATTCGTCGTCGCCGAAACCGGCGACGAAAGCTGTTCGCGAAGGGTTGCGGCAGACATGAAAAAGGCCCGGCGCTGTCGCCGGGCCTGTTCCGTTCGGAGCCTGTTCCGCTCGAACCTGTGCGGCTTAGCTCCGCACCAGCTTCTCGTAGCTCTCCGCGATATCCCGGGTCAGCGCGCCGACCTCGAAGGTATAGTCGCCGATCTGGCCCACCGGGGTGACCTCGGCGGCGGTGCCGGTCAGCCAGCACTGCTCGAAACCTTCCAGCTCTTCCGGCATGATGTGCCGCTCGTGGACCGCGATGCCCTTGTCCTTCAGCATGCCGATGACGGTCTGCCGGGTGATCCCGTTCAGGAAGCAGTCGGGCAGCGGCGTGTGCACCTCGCCCTCCTTGACGAAGAAGATATTGGCGCCGGTCGCCTCGGCCACATAGCCGCGGTAATCCATGAACAGCGCGTCCGAGCACCCCTTGGCCTCGGCGGCGTGCTTGGACATGGTGCAGATCATGTAGAGACCGGCCGCCTTGGCCGCCACCGGGATGGTCTCGGGGCTGGGGCGCTTCCATTTCGAGATGTCGAGCTTGGCGCCCTTCATCTTGGCGTCGCCGTAATAGGCGCCCCATTCCCAGCCGGCCACCGCCAGCCGCACCGGGTTGCGGGCGGCCGAAACCCCCATGTCCTCGCCGGCGCCGCGCCAGGCCACCGCGCGCACATAGGCGTCGGTCCAGCCGTTGGCCTCGAGCATGGCGTATTTCGCCGCCTCGATCTCCTCGACCGAATAGGGGATCTCCATGTCCAGCAGTTCCGCCGATTTGCGCAGGCGCTGGGAATGTTCGACGCCCTTGAAGATCTTGCCGTTATAGCAGCGCTCGCCCTCGAACACCGACGAGGCGTAATGCATGGCGTGCGTCAGGATATGTACGTTCGCGTCCCGCCACTCGATCAGCTTGCCGTCCATCCAGATCTTGCCGTCGCGGTCATCATATGCCGACATGTCACGCTCTCCATCATGCTTGCGCGGTTACCGAATTCCACTTTCCGTTTGTTGCGCCACCCACGTCATGCAAAGACATAAAATTGCGCGAAAGCTGCGATTCGATACTGCTTCGGTCTTGGAATGTCAACAAGACTGACGTAAACTCGGGGCGGCGAGACGAGAGGGGTTAGGCAAACCATGTCGGACGGACGCATCGCGCAGGTCCATAGCGGCGAGACTCTGCTGTTTCTCACCGACGAGCAGCTGAGGCAGGGCATCGAGGCGATGTTCTTCGCCTATCGCGGCTTTACCGCCGACCCGGACCGCATCCTGTCGGAAATGGCCTATGGCCGCGCGCATCACCGGGCGATCCACTTCATCAACCGGGCGCCGGGGACCACGGTGAACAATCTGCTCAGCATCCTCGGCGTGACCAAACAGTCGCTGAACCGGGTGCTGCGTACGCTGATCGCCGACGGGCTGGTCGAAAGCCGGGTCGGCACCGCCGACAAGCGCGAGCGGCATCTTTATCTGACCGAGGCCGGCCGGGCGCTGGAATCGCGGCTTTCGGACGCCCAGCGCGCCCGGATGCGCGCCGCCTACCGCGAGGCCGGGCCGGATGCGGTGGCGGGCTTCCGCAAGGTGCTGGAGGCGATGATGGACGTCGATATGCGCCGGTCCTATTCGCGGCTGAGGGACAGCACGGGATGAGCGCGCTGGATGCCCATCTGCTGATCGTGGACGACGACGAGCGCATCCGCGATCTGCTGAAGAAATTCCTGCAACGCCACGGGTTTCTGGTCACCGCGGCGCGCGACGCCGCGCATGCGCGGCGGGTGCTGTCGGGGCTGGAATTCGACCTGATCGTGATGGATGTGATGATGCCGGGCGAGGACGGGATCAGCCTGACCCGATCCCTGCGCGAAACGCTGACCACGCCGATCCTGCTGCTGACCGCGCGGGGCGAGACCGGCGACCGCATCGCCGGGCTTGAGGCCGGGGCGGACGACTATCTGGCCAAACCGTTCGAACCCAAGGAGTTGCTGCTCAGGATCAACGCCATCCTGCGGCGGATGCCGGACACGCCGGTGGCGCTGACCGTGCCCAAGATCCTGCATCTGGGCCCGATCCGCTATGACATCTCGCGCGGCGAGATGTGGCAGGGCGATCAGCTGGTGCGGCTGACCGCCACCGAAAGCCAGCTGATGCGGATCTTTTCCGCCTGCCCGGGCGAACCGATCAGCCGCGCCAAGCTGGTCGAGGATCTGGGCCGCGACCACGGCCAGGCGCAGGAACGCGCGGTGGACGTGCAGATCACCCGGCTGAGGCGCAAGATCGAACCCGACCCGAAACAGCCGCGCTATCTGCAGACGGTGCGCGGCGCGGGCTATATGCTGGCCCCGGATTGACCCGCCGCCGCTGCGCGGCACATTTCGCCTTCGGCGAGGATATTTGAAGCCAGAAAAAGATGCCGGTGGCGGCACAACCGAGGGAGTGCGATGACAACCGCCCTGATCACCCATGCCGACTGCCTGATGCATGTGACGCCCGAGGGCCACCCCGAACAGGTGGCGCGGCTGGAACATGTGCTGCACGCGCTGGAACCCCTGGAGCTGAAGCGGATCACCGCGCCGCTTGCCGCCGAGGACGACGTGCTGCGGCTGCATCCGCAGTCCTATCTGGCCGAGCTGCGCGACCGGCTGCCCGCCGAGGGCATCGTGCAGCTCGACGAAGACACCTTCATGTCGCCGGGATCGCTGACCGCTGCCTTTCGCGCCGTGGGCGCCGCCAATCGGGCGGTGGATCTGGTGCTGGGCAGTGAGGTCGGCAATGCCTTCTGCGCCACCCGCCCGCCGGGCCATCATGCCGAGGCCGAGACGCCGATGGGGTTCTGCCTGTTCGCCACCGCGGCACTGGCGGCGCAATATGCGCTGGACCACCACGGGCTGAAGCGCGTCGCCATCGTGGATTTCGACGTCCACCACGGCAACGGCTCGCAGGAGCTGCTGGCGGATGAGCCGCGCGCGCTGGTGATCACCAGCCAGCAGGTGCCGCTCTGGCCCGGCACCGGCGCGGCGGATGAGACCGGGGCGCATGACAACGTGCTGAACCTGCCGCTGCCCCCCGAAAGCGGCAGCGCCGCGATGCGGGCGGCCTGGGGCGATCAGGCGTTTCCCCGGCTGCGCGCCTTCCGGCCCGAGCTGATCGTGATCTCTGCCGGTTTCGACGCCCATGCCGACGACCCGCTGGCGCAGCTGCGCTGGAGCGTGGAGGACTACGTCTGGCTCACCGCCGGGCTCTGCGCCATTGCCGCCGAGGTCTGCGGCGGGCGCATCGTCTCGACTCTGGAAGGCGGGTATGATCTGAACGCGCTTGCCGTTTCGGCGAAAGCGCATGTGGAAGAACTGATAAGGGCCGCGAGATGACCGATATTCCCGTCGAACAGATGACCTTCGAACAGGCGATGAAAGAGCTGGAGCAGGTGGTCGATCAGCTCGAACGCGGCGAGGTGGCGCTGGAGAAATCCATCGCGCTTTATGAACGCGGCGCGGCGCTGAAGAAGCGCTGCGAGGAGGAGCTGAAGCGCGCCGAGGAGAAGGTGGCGGCGATCACCCTGGATGCCGAGGGCGTGCCCACCGGCACGAAGCCGGTCGAAGGGCTGTAGATGTTCGCGCAGAGGCTGGCGGCGGATGCGGCGCGCATCCAGGCGCAGTTCGATCGGGTGCTGGCGGCGCTGGACGATCTGCCGGTGACCCGGGCGATGGGCTATGCGACCGAGGGCGGCAAGCGGCTGCGCGGGTTCCTGGTGCTGGAAGGCGCGCGGATGCTGGGGGTGGACCCCGCCCGCGCGATCTGGCCGGCCACCGCGATCGAGTCGATGCACGCCTATTCGCTGGTCCATGACGACCTGCCCTGTATGGACGACGACGACCTGCGCCGCGGCCGGCCGACGGTGCATGTGACATGGGATGACGGCATCGCCGTGCTGGCCGGCGACGCGCTGCAGGCGCTGGCCTTCGAGCTGGCGGCGCATCCGGACTGCGGCGATGCGGCGGTGCGCGCCGATCTGGCGCTGAGCCTCGCCCGCGCCGCCGGCGCCCGCGGCATGGTGCTGGGTCAGGCGCTGGACATCGCGGCGGAGAGTGCCGAGACGCCGCTCAGCTTGGATCAGATCACCCGGCTGCAGGCCGGCAAGACCGGCGCGCTGATCGAATGGTCCGCCTGTGCCGGCGCCCGGCTGGCCGGGGCGGATATCGCGCCCCTGGGCGCCTATGCCCGCGCGCTGGGGCTTGCCTTTCAGATCGCCGACGACATCTTGGACGAGGAAGGCGACGCCGAAAAGGCCGGCAAGCGCCTGCGCAAGGATGCCGAGGCCGGCAAGGCGACCTTCGTGTCGCTGCTGGGGCTGGACGGTGCCCGGGCGCGGGCGGCGGAACTGGCGGAACAGGCCGGCGCGGCGCTGGACCCCTATGGCGCGGGGGCGGACTGCTTGCGGGAAGCCGCCCGCTTCGTTATCTCGCGCGACAGCTAAGCCCCGCCCCGGAAGGAGGCGCCGAAGATGTCAGACCGACCGAACACGCCGCTGCTGGACCAGATCCACAGCCCCGCCGACATGAAACGGCTGAGCGACAGCCAGCTGATCCAGCTGGCCGGAGAACTCAGGGCCGAGACCATCTCGGCGGTGTCGGAGACCGGCGGCCACCTGGGCGCCGGCCTGGGGGTGGTGGAGCTGACCGTGGCGCTGCATGCGGTGTTCGACACCCCGCGCGACAAGGTGATCTGGGACGTCGGCCACCAGTGCTATCCGCACAAGATCCTGACCGGTCGGCGCGACCGCATCCGCACCCTGCGGATGAAGGACGGGCTGAGCGGCTTCACCAAGCGGGCCGAGAGCCCCTATGACCCCTTCGGCGCGGCGCATAGCTCGACCTCGATCAGCGCGGCGCTGGGGTTCGCCGTGGCGCGCGATCTGGGCGGGGTGATCCCCGAGGGGCTGGGCGACGCCATCGCGGTGATCGGCGACGGCGCGATGAGCGCCGGCATGGCCTTCGAGGCGATGAACAACGCCGGCCACCTGAAGAAGCGGCTGATCGTCATCCTCAACGACAATGAGATGAGCATCGCACCGCCGGTGGGCGCGCTGTCCTCCTACCTGTCGCGGCTCTATGCCGAGGAGCCGTTTCAGGAGCTGAAGGCCGCCGCCAAGGGCGCCATCTCGCTGCTGCCCGAACCCTTCCGCGAGGGCGCCAAGCGCGCCAAGGAAATGCTCAAGGGCATGGCGATGGGCGGCACCCTGTTCGAGGAGCTGGGGTTCTCCTACATCGGGCCGATCGACGGCCACGACCTGAACCAGCTGCTGCCGATCCTGCGCATGGTCAAGGCGCGCGCCACCGGGCCGATCCTGATCCACGCGCTGACCAAGAAGGGCAAGGGCTACGCCCCCGCCGAGCGCGCCCGCGACCGTGGCCATGCCACCGCCAAATTCGACGTGCTCACCGGCGAGCAGAAAAAGGCACCCTCGAATGCGCCCAGCTATACCGCCGTCTTCGGCAAGACGCTGGTCGAGGAGGCCGCGCGCGACAGCCGCATCGTGGCGGTGACCGCGGCGATGCCGGACGGCACCGGCCTCAATCTCTTCGCCGAACGCTATCCGTCACGCTGTTTCGACGTCGGCATCGCCGAACAGCATGGGGTGACCTTTTCCGCCGCGCTGGCCGCCGGCGGGCTGAAGCCCTTCTGCGCGATGTATTCGACGTTTTTGCAGCGCGGCTACGATCAGGTGGTGCATGACGTCGCGATCCAGCGGTTGCCGGTGCGCTTCGCCATCGACCGCGCCGGGCTGGTGGGCTCGGACGGCGCCACCCATGCCGGCGCCTTCGACATCGCCTTCCTCGCCAATCTGCCGGGGATGGTGGTGATGGCCGCCGCCGACGAGGCCGAGCTGAAGCATATGGTCGCCACCGCGGCGGCGCATGACGCCGGCCCCATCGCCTTCCGCTATCCGCGCGGCGAAGGGGTGGGGGTGGAGCTGCCCGAACGCGGCGAGGTGCTGGAGATCGGCAAGGGCCGGATGATCCGCGAGGGCGGCCGCGTGGCGATCCTCTCCTTCGGCACCCATCTGGCCGAGGTGCTGAAGGCCGCCGAGACGCTGTCGACACGCGGGATCGACCCCACGGTGGCCGACGCCCGCTTCGCCAAGCCGCTCGACCGCGACCTGATCCTGCGGCTGGCCGCCGGGCACGAGGCGCTGATCACCATCGAGGAAGGTTCGGTCGGCGGCTTCGGCAGCCACGTGGCGCAATTGCTGGCGGATGAGGGGGTGTTCGACCGCGGCCTCAAGTTCCGCACGATGGTGCTGCCCGACATCTTCATCGACCAGGCCAGCCCGGAACAGATGTACGAGGTCGCCGGCATGAGCGCCGCCCAGATCGAGGCCAAGGTGCTGGAGGTGCTGGGCGTCGCCTCGATCGCGGGGAAACGGGCGTAACCCCCTTGCCGCAAGGGACGAAGGGGCCGCCGCGTCAGAACCTGACCGCCGGCCCTACTCCCCCGCCAGCAGCGCCGCCAGCCCCTCCCGATAGGTGGGATAGATCAGTTCCACCCCCAGCTCGCGCTTGATGCGGTCGTTGCGCACCCGCTTGCTCTCGGCATAGAAGCTGCGCGCCATCGGCGTCATCTCGGCGGTCTCGAAGGGTTCCGCCGGCGGCACCGGCAGGCCCAGCAGGCGGGCGGCATGTTCGATCACCTGCTCCGGCGGCGCGGGATCGTCGTCGCAGACATTGTAGACCGCGCCAGGACGCGGCCGCGCGATCGAGGCCTCCAGCACCTGGGCGATATCCTCGACATGGATGCGGCTGAACACCTGCCCGGACTTGACGATCCGCCGCGCCGTGCCGGCCCGCACCTTGGCAAAGGGGCCGCGGCCCGGACCATAGATCCCCGCAAGGCGGAAGATATGCAGCGGCAGGCCGGGGATCGCCGCCCATTGCGCCTCGGCCGCCACCCGCTGCTGGCCGCGTCTGGTGGCCGGCGTCAGCGGCGTCGCCTCATCGACCCAGCCGCCGCCATGATCGCCATAGACCCCGGTGGTCGAAAGATAGCCGACCCAGGCGAGCCGCGGCGCCGCGGCGGCGATCTCCGCCTTCAGCGCCGCCAGCACCGGGTCGCCGTCGGGCCCCGGCGCTACCGAGATCAGCAGATGGGTCGCCTCGCCCAGCTGCGGCAGCGGCCCGGCGCCGGGCCAGACCAGCGCCTCGATCCCCGCGTCCGCCAGCGCCGCCGCCCGGCTGGCGTCCCGCGTCGTTCCCAGCACGCGCCAGCCCGCCGGCCCCAGCCGCCGCGCCAGCGCCTGCGCCGAATAGCCCATTCCGATGCAAAGAAGCGTTCCAGCCATGCGCCTTTTTGCGCCGCCCCGGGGGCAGAGCGCAAGGGCCGCCGGCGCCCGGCCGGCCCACCCGCGGCGCCTGCCCTGCATGCGGGAGCCTCCGGCGGGGATATTTGCAGCCAGAAAAAGGGGCAAGGGGCGGCGCCCGGATAGACGGGGGCGGCGCGCGCCGGCCCCCGACGAAAGGCCGTTTCCGGTCCTTTTCCTGGCGCGGTCATCGGCGTCCCCGCCTGTACCGCAGCCCCGAGCCTGCGCTCGCAGAGTTAAGGCGCGGTTAACGAAAATATGCGTCGCCTGACCTTTTTCTGGCTCCAAATATCCCCGCCGGAGGCCTGAAAGATCTGTCCGCCGGCCGGACACCCCGCGCTAACTGGCGTAGTTCGAGCCCTCGTCGTCGAGGATCGTCCGCAATTCGGCCAGATGACGTACGTCCTGTTCCGGATAGGCCTCCAGCTCGCGCGCGGTCTTCTCGGCCACCTCGTCGGAAAGCACGCGCAGCGGCCGCCCGGTCTGCAACGCGCGGATATAAGTCTCGGCGGCGCGTTCGAAGTAGTAGAGCCGGTTGAAGGTTTCGGCCACGGTCTGGCCGATCACCAGCACGCCGTGGTTGCCCATGATCATCACCTTTTTCTTCGGATCGCTCAGGAGCGCGGCGCAGCGCGCGCCCTCGTCCTCGAAGGCCAGACCGCCGTAGCCCTCGTCGATCACGTAGCGGTTGAAGAAGGTGGCGCAGTTCTGGTCGATCGGCGGCAGGCTGCTGTCGGCGAGGCTGGCCAGCACGGTGGCGAAGATCGAATGCACATGCATGACGCAGCGGGCGTGCGGACAGGCGCGGTGGATGCCGCCGTGCAAGCCCCAGGCGGTGGGATCGGGCGCATCGGGGCCATTGAGCGTTTCGGGATCGTTGGCGTCGATCAGCAGCAGGTCCGAGGCGCGGATGCGGGCGAAATGCATCTGATTGGGGTTCATCAGGAACCGCGTGCCATCGTCGTTCACCGCCAGGCTGAAGTGGTTGGCGACGGCTTCGTGCATCTCCAGCCGCGCGGTCCAGCGGAAGGCGGCGGCGAGGTCGACCCGCTCGGGCCAGTGGTTCATGTTCGGGCGCAGGTTGGTGACGGTCATATCGGTCCTCAGGGGGATGCGGGATCTGGGCGATGATTGCCCGCCGGCGCCGACAAGGGCCAGCGGAAATCCCCCGATCGGCCGGCGGTGGCGGCGCGGCCCGCGGGTATGGCCGCCGGTGCACAGGAAATAGGCCGGGCGCCGGGGCATCGGGAATGGTGAAGCTTTGGCGACGCCGCCACGCCGGGGCTTGCGCCGGCGCGCGACTTGGCGACAAACTGGGCGTATGGAACAGAAAACCTTCCCCAGCTGGCCCGATGTGGCCGCCCGTCTGATCGCCGTCGCCACCGGCCGCGAAGCCGCCGATCTGGTGATCAGGGGCGGCGCCTGGGTCAATGTTCACAGCCGCGAGGTTCTGCCCGGCCACGACATCGCCGTGGCCGCCGGC
Organism: Pseudodonghicola sp.; assembly: GCA_050177915.1. Lineage (GTDB taxonomy): Bacteria > Pseudomonadota > Alphaproteobacteria > Rhodobacterales > Rhodobacteraceae > Pseudodonghicola. The sequence goes on from JBFXGQ010000013.1 coordinate 11,177, forward strand.
CGCATCGCCTGCGTGGTGCCCGACGCCTCTTATTGCACCGGCCCCGAGACCGAAGTCGTCGAGGCCGGCGGGCGCTATATGATCCCCGGTCTCTGCGACGGCCATATGCATATCGAAAGCGGCATGCTGACGCCCGCCGAATTCGCCCGCGCGGTGATCCCGCATGGCACCACCAGCATGTTCACCGACCCGCATGAGATCGCCAATGTGCTGGGGCTGGCGGGCGTCAGGATGATGCATGACGAGGCGCTGTTGCAGCCGATCAACATCTTCACCCAGATGCCCAGCTGCGCCCCCAGCGCGCCGGGGCTGGAGACCACGGGGTTCGAGATTTCGGCCGAGGATGTGGCCGAGGCGATGGGCTGGCCCGGCATCATCGGGCTGGGCGAGATGATGAACTTTCCCGGGGTGGCGGCGGCCGATCCCAAGATGCTGGCCGAGATCGCCGCAACCCAGCGCGCCGGCAAGACCGTGGGCGGCCATTACGCCTCGCCCGATCTGGGGCCCGATTTCGCGGGCTATGTCGCCGGTGGCCCGGCCGACGATCACGAGGGCACCTGCGAGGCCGATGCCATCGCGCGGGTGCGACAGGGGATGCGCAGCATGATGCGGCTGGGCTCCGCCTGGTACGACGTCGAAAGCCAGATCACCGCGGTGACCGAAAAGGGGCTCGATCCGCGCAACTTCATCCTCTGCACCGATGACTGCCACTCGGGCACGCTGGTGCACGACGGCCATATGAACCGGGTGGTGCGCCATGCGATCGCCTGCGGCTGCGATCCGCTGGTGGCGCTGCAGATGGCGACGATCAACACCGCCACCCATTTCGGGCTGGAGCGCGAGCTGGGCTCGCTGACGCCGGGACGGCGGGCGGATGTGATCCTGACCTCGGATCTGACCACGCTGCCGATCGAACAGGTCTGGGCGCGCGGCCGGCTGGTAGCCGAGAACGGCGTCTGCCTGGTCGATTGCCGGCATTACGACTGGCCTGCCTCTGCGCGCAACACCGTGCACCTGGGCCACGCGCTGAGCGCCAAGGATTTCGAGATCGCCGCGCCCGAGGGCGCCAATGCGGTGCGCGCCAATGTGATCGGCGTGGTCGAGAACCAGGCGCCGACCAAGGCGCTGAAGGCCGATCTGCCGGTGCGCGACGGGCTGGTCGAGGCCGAGGGCGAGGTCTGCCAGATCGCGCTGGTGGAACGGCACCGGGCGACCGGCGGGGTGACCAACGCCTTTGTCTCGGGCTTCGGCTACACCGGCCGGATGGCCATGGCCTCGACCGTCGCGCATGACAGCCACCACATGATCGTGGTCGGTACCGACCGCGACCAGATGGCGCTGGCGGCCAACCGGCTGGCCGAGGTGGGCGGCGGTATCACCCTCTTCCGCGATGGCGAGGAGCTGGCGCTGGTCGAGCTGCCGATCGCCGGGCTGATGTCGGATGCCCCGGCGGCCGAGGTGGCGGCGAAGGCCGGGCGGATGATGCAGGCGATGCTGGACTGCGGCTGCACGCTCAACAACGCCTATATGCAGCATTCGCTGCTGGCGCTGGTGGTGATCCCCGAGCTGCGCATCTCGGACCTCGGGCTGGTCGATGTGCGCAGTTTCGAGCTGATCGACCTGTTCGAGCCGCTGTCATGATCGCAGTGCAGACCCCCGACGCCGCCGCGCCGGAGCAGTTCACCGATCCCGCCGCCGCCGTGGCGCGGCTGCACGAGCTTTATGCCCAGTCGGTGGATTTCCTCTGCACCCATTTCTCGCAGGTGATGGCGCGGGGGGCGCCGGCGGGGCGGATCCGGGCCTATTACCCCGAGATCCGCATCACCACCACGACGCACGCCCATGTCGACAGCCGGCTGAGCTTTGGCCATGTGCCGGCGCCCGGCACCTATGCGGCAACGATCACCCGGCCGGACCTGTTCCGCAACTACCTGAAGCAGCAGATCGGCCTGCTGCTGGACAACCACGGGGTGCCGGTGACCATCGGCCCGTCGACCACGCCGATGCCGGTGCATTTCGCGGTGGCCAACGACACCGCCATCGCCGTCCCGCAGGAGGGGGCGACGCAATTCGTGCTGCGCGACATCTTCGACGTGCCCGACCTGTCCACCACCAACGACGATATCGTCAACGGCACCTACGGCAGCCCCGGCGGGGTCGGCCCGCTGGCGCCCTTCACCGCGCAACGGGTGGATTATTCGCTGGCGCGGCTCAGCCATTACACCGCCACCGACCCGGCGCACTTCCAGAACCACGTGCTGTTCACCAACTACCAGTTCTATGTCAGCGAGTTCGAGGCCTTTGCGCGGGCGCAGCTGGCCGACCCCGACAGCGGCTATTGCAGCTTTGTCAGCACCGGCGATGTCGAGATCACCGATCCCGCCACGCCGATCGCGCCGGCGGACAAGATCCCGCAGATGCCGGCCTATCACCTGAAGCGGCCCGACGGGAACGGCATCACCCTGGTCAACATCGGCGTCGGCCCTTCGAACGCCAAGACCGCGACCGACCATATCGCCGTGCTGCGGCCGCATGCCTGGATCATGGTGGGCCATTGCGCCGGTCTCAGGAACACCCAGGCGCTCGGCGATTTCGTGCTGGCCCATGCCTATCTGCGCGAGGACAAGGTGCTGGACGACGATCTGCCGGTCTGGGTGCCGATCCCGGCGCTGGCCGAGATTCAGGTGGCGCTGCAACAGGCGGTGGCAGAGCTGACGCAATTGCAGGGATACGACCTGAAGCGGGTCATGCGCACCGGCACCGTGGCAACGCTGGACAACCGCAACTGGGAACTGCGCGACCAGTCCGGCCCGGTGCAGCGGCTGAGCCAGAGCCGCGCCATCGGGCTCGATATGGAAAGCGGCACCATCGCCGCCAACGGCTATCGCTTCCGGGTGCCCTATGGCACACTTCTGTGCGTCTCGGACAAGCCCCTGCACGGCGAGCTGAAGCTGCCCGGCATGGCCTCGGACTTCTACAAGACCCAGGTGGCCCGACATCTGAACATCGGCATCCGCGCCATGGAGATCCTGCGCACCATGCCGCTGGAGCGTCTGCACAGCCGGAAATTGCGCTCTTTCGACGAAACCCCTTTCCTGTAAGGGCGAAAAGCGCCAATATCCGCCGAATTGGGCTTGATTTTCCCTACTATGCGTTGTGTTTGCTCACAATATAACGCTAAGTTCACGCGATGAGGCCCAAGATCGGGCAGACTAAGGAGAGCAAGAAATGGCAACGAAGCCGATGACCAAGACCCAGCTTGTCGCCGCCCTGGCCGAGGAAATGGGTGCCGACAAGAAAGCCGCAGGTTCCGCGCTGGACGCGCTGACCGCGCTGATCACCCGCGAAGTTTCCGCCGGCGGCGCCGTGACCCTGCCGGGCGTTGGCAAGATCTACTGCCGCGAGCGCCCCGAGCGCATGGTGCGCAACCCCGCCACCGGCGAGCAATTCCCGAAACCCGCCGACAAGGTGGTCAAGATGACCATCGCCAAAGCGCTGAAAGACAGCGTCAACGCCTGATTGGCTTGATCGGACGGATCAACGAGGGGCCGCCGGTTGGGCGGCCCTTTTCCGTTTAGGGCCCGGTTGATTTGCCCGGCCGCCTCGCTTAAACGGCCCCTCCGCCTACAGGAGCCCGCCGCCCATGACCCGCACCACACAGATCGCCTTCGGAAGCCTGCTGGTCGGCGTCGCCGTGCTGGCGATCAAGCTGCTGGCCTGGCGGATGACCGGATCGGTCGCGTTGTTGTCCGACGCGCTGGAGAGCATCGTCAACGTGGCCACGGCGCTGGCGGCGCTGGCGGCGGTGCATTACGCCAGCCGCCCGGCCGACGCCAATCACCCCTATGGCCACCACAAGGCCGAGCTGTTCAGCGCCGTGCTGGAAGGGGTGATGATCGTGGTCGCCGCCTTCGCCATCCTGCACGAGGCCTGGGGTGCCTTCTTTGCCCCGCGGGTGATCCAGGCGCCGGTGGCCGGTCTCCTGGTCAATGGTGCCGCGAGCGTGCTGAACGCGCTCTGGTGCTGGGTGCTGATCACCCAGGGCCGCCGCCTGCGCTCGCCCGCGCTGGTGGCCGACGGCAAGCATCTGCGCACCGATGTGATCTCGTCGATCGGGGTGGCCTTCGGTGTCACCGTGGCGGTGCTGACCGGGCTGCCCTGGCTCGACCCGCTGATGGCGGTGCTGGTGGCCTTCAACATCCTCTGGGCCGGCTGGGAGGTGATGCGGCATTCGGTCGGCGGGCTGATGGACGAGTCCCTGCCCGAAGAGGTGCTGGACCAGGTGCGCGCGGTGATCGCCACCGAGGCCACCGGTGCCTTTCAGGCGCACGATCTGCGCACCCGCCAGGCCGGCCGCGCCACCTTCGTCGAATTCCATCTGGTGGTGCCCGGCGAATCCTCGGTCAACGCCGCGCATGAGGTCTGCGACCGGGTCGAGGCGGCGCTGGAAAAGATGCTGCCGGGCAGCGTCATCACCATCCATGTCGAGCCCGAGGACAAGGCCAAGCGCAGCGCGATCGAGGTCCACTGACCCCGATCCGCCGCGCGCGATGCCGTGCCGCCCGCGTCGGTCGGGCGGAATTGCGCGCCATCAGGTCACCGCCGACAGGCCGCCACGCCGGTCGCCGAGCCATCGGCGATTTCCCCCACGTTCGGCCCACGCCGTCCGGAATATCCTTGCGTTCCAAGCCAATCGACTTATGAGTGTGGAACCAATTGCCCCGAGGGAACCGCGATATGCAGATGCTTGGCACGTTCATCAAACCGATGCATCGTGAAGGGATCAAATTCGTCGCGGTGTTTGCCGCGGTCACGCTCGGTCTGTTCCTGATCTCGGATGTGCTGGGCTGGATCGGCGTCGGCCTGACCGTCTGGTGCTATTACTTCTTCCGCGACCCCGAACGGGTGACGCCGCAGCGCGAGGGGCTGATCGTCAGCCCCGCCGATGGCATCGTGTCGCTGATCGAACCGGCGGTGCCGCCGGCCGAGCTGGGCATGGCGGACACCCCGCTGACCCGCGTCAGCGTGTTCATGAGCGTGTTCAACTGCCATGTGAACCGCACCCCCATCGCCGGCGAGGTCACCGCCATCTCCTACCGGCCCGGCAAGTTCTTCAACGCCTCGCTCGACAAGGCCAGCGTCGACAACGAACGCAACAGCCTGAGCATCAAGATGGCCGACGGCCGCAGCATCGCCGTGGTGCAGATTGCCGGTCTGGTCGCCCGCCGCATCGTCTGTTTCACCGAGATCGGCGCCCGGATGCAGACCGGCGAACGCTTCGGCCTGATCCGCTTCGGCTCGCGGCTGGACGTCTATCTGCCCGAAGGGGTGGAGCCGCTGGTCAGCATCGGCCAGACCATGGTCGCGGGTGAGACGGTGATCGCCGATCTGACCGCCCAGGCACGCTAGACGGGCGAACCGATGCCAGATCCATCGAGCGAAAAGCCCACCGCCGAATTCGCGCTGATCCAGCTGCTGCCCAACATGCTGACCATCGCGGCGATCTGCGCCGGGCTGTCGGCGATCCGCTTCGGCGTGCACGGCGATTACGCGCTGGCGGTGCGGCTGATCCTGGCCGCCTGCGTGCTGGACGGGCTGGACGGGCGGCTGGCGCGCATCCTCGGCAGCGACAGCAAGATGGGGGCCGAGCTCGACTCGCTGGCCGATTTCCTCAACTTCGGCGTCGCCCCCTCGCTGGTGATCTATTTCTGGGCGCTGCAGGACATGCGCAACGCCGCCTGGATCGCGGTGCTGATCTACGCGGTCTGCTGCGTCATGCGGCTGGCCCGGTTCAACGTCTCCAGCAAGTCCGAGGACGGCGGCGGCACCGGCGCCTATTTCCAGGGCGTGCCATCGCCCGCCGGCGCGCTGCTGGTGATGCTGCCGTTGTTTCTGTCCTTCGGCTTCCCCGAACTGCCGAGGCTGCCGTCGAGCGTGATCAGCATCTACATGGCTCTCGTCGGTCTGGTGATGATCAGCCGCTTTCCGACCTGGTCGTTCAAGACAACCAAGATCTCGCGCGAGAACGTGAAGTTCTTTCTCGTCGGTTTCGCCTTCGTCGCCGCCGCGTTGCTGATCTACTTCTGGATCGCGCTGGTGGTGCTGTGCGTCGCCTACGCCGGGACCATCCTGTGGGCCCTGCTTTCCAAGAAATCTCCGCAGAACCACGAAGGGTGATCCATTGGACATCAAAGCCGTTCAAAACTCCTATGCCCGCTGGGCGCCGGTCTACGACAAGACATTCGGGGCGGTCACCAACGATGGCAGGCGCCGGACCGTCGACTATATCAACAAGGGCTTCGGAACGGTTCTCGAGGTCGGCGTGGGCACCGGGCTGGCGCTGCAGTTCTACAAGCCCGACCTGCAGGTGACCGGCATCGACTTCAGCGAGGACATGCTGGCCCAGGCGCGCAAGAAGGTGCAGCAGATGCAGCTGACCCAGGTCACCGAGCTGCGCCAGATGGACGCCCGCGAGCTGGATTTCCCGGACAACCACTTCGACACCGTCGCGGCGATGCACGTGCTGTCGGTGGTGCCGGAGCCGGAGCGGGTGATGTCCGAAATCGCCCGGGTCTGCAAACCCGGCGGCCGCGTGGTGATCACCAATCACTTCATGCGGACCGAGGGGCCGCTGGCGGTGCTTGAGCGGATCTCGGCCCCCTTCGCCAATGTGCTGGGCTGGCATTCCGATTTTCCCATCGAAACCGTGCTGGGCGAAGAGGTTCTGGAGATCGAGGAACAGCGCAGCCTGCCGCCGCTGGGCATGATGACCTTCCTGGTGCTGCGCAAGAAGGCGTCGTAACGCCCGCCCGCCTGGCCGGGGCGATGCTCCCGGCCGCCCGGCGATCAGTTCGCGGCGCCACCGCCCCGCCCCTTGCCATCCTGCCGCCCAGCCTCTAGCCATTTCCCAGCGGGAAAACCGGAGGGAGGAGCCAGTGGACACGCGCGCTATCGCCATGGGGCTGGCCTTTGCCTTCATGTGGTCATCCGCCTTCACCTCGGCGCGGATCATCGTCGCCGACGCCTCGCCGCTGTTCTCGCTGGCGCTGCGGTTTCTGGTCTCCGGCCTGCTGGGCGTGATCATCGCCCGGCTGATGGGCCAGAGCTGGCGGCTGAGCCGGCGGCAATGGTACGCCACCCTCCTGTTCGGCATCTGCCAGAACGCGCTCTATCTCGGCCTCAACTTCATCGCCATGCAGACGGTCGAGGCCGGGCTTGCCGCCATCATCGCCTCGGCCATGCCGCTGCTGGTGGCGCTGGCCAGCTGGCTGATCCTGGGCGAGCGGCAGCGGCCGCTGGGCCTGCTGGGGCTGGCGGCGGGCTTTGCCGGCGTCGGGCTGATCATGGGCACGCGGATCAGCGACGGCGTCGACCCGTTCGGCGTGATGCTCTGCGGTTTCGGCGTGCTGGCCCTGACCTTCGCCACGCTGGCGGTGCGCGGCGCCACCTCGGGCGGGAATTTCATGATGATCGTCGGGCTGCAGATGCTGGTGGGCTCCGCCCTGTTGTTCATCGCCGCGCCGCTGACCGAGCAGATCCATATCGCGCTCAGCCCGCGCTGGATCGCCGCCTTCGCCTATACCACCCTGGTGCCCGGGCTGATGGCCACCTACGTCTGGGTGCTGTTGCTGCACCGGATCGGAGCGACCCGCGCGGCGACCTTCCATTTCCTCAACCCGGTGTTCGGCGTGGCCATCGCCGCCGCGCTGCTGGGCGAGAGGCTGGGCCCGCTCGATCTGACCGGGGTTGCGATCGTCACCCTGGGCATCCTCGCCGTGCAGCTGTCGCGCCAGCCGGCCCCGGCCAAGGGCTGAACCGGCACACGCCGACGCGAGCGCGGTGAAATATGTCTTTGATCTTCCCGATTTCAGACCATCTATTGCAGCAGGACCGCGCAGGAGACCAAGGATGACCAGATACCGCAAAGACCCCGCCGCCATCGCCGCCCTGTCGCCCGAGGAATATTACGTCACCCAGGAAAGCGGGACCGAACGCCCGGGCACCGGCAAGCTGCTGCACAACACCGCGCCGGGGATCTACGTCGACATCGTCTCGGGCGAGCCGCTGTTCGCCTCGGCCGACAAGTTCGAGTCGCATTGCGGCTGGCCCAGCTTTACCAAGCCGATCGAACCGGCGAATGTGACCGAACTGGAAGACCGCAGCCACGGCATGTTCCGGGTCGAGGTCCGCTCGACCCATGGCGACAGCCACCTGGGCCATGTGTTTCCCGACGGGCCGCGCGACCGCGGCGGGCTGCGCTACTGCATCAACTCGGCCTCGCTGCGGTTCATTCACCGCGACGACATGGAGGCCGAAGGCTATGGCGCCTATCTGGACCAAGTGGAGGGCTGAGAGAATGACCGGAACCGAACGCGCCGTGCTGGCAGGCGGCTGTTTCTGGGGCATGCAGGATCTGATCCGGCGACTGCCCGGCGTGGTGAAGACCCGCGTCGGCTATACCGGCGGCGATGTGCCCAATGCCACCTACCGCAACCACGGCACCCATGCCGAAGGGATCGAGATCCTGTTCGACCCCTCGGTAATCTCCTACCGGCAGCTGCTGGAGGTGTTCTTCCAGATCCATGACCCCACCACGCCGAACCGGCAGGGCAATGACATCGGGCTGAGCTATCGCTCCGCCATCTACTATGTCGACGAGGCGCAGAAGGCGGTGGCGCTGGACACCATCGCCGATGTCGACGCCTCCGGCCTCTGGCCCGGCCGCGTGGTGACCGAGGTAGAGCCGGTGGGCGATTTCTGGCAGGCCGAGGAGGAGCACCAGGATTACCTGGAGAAACACCCCAACGGCTATACCTGCCATTTCCCGCGCCCCGGCTGGGTGCTGCCGAAACGGGCGGCGGAATAGGCTCTGATCTGGGGAAGCGGGGGGCCGTCTGCCCCCCGCACCCCCCGAGGATATTTTCAGCCAGAAAAAGAGGAAAGCCGCGCGCAGGCCCAGCGGGCGGCCTCTGCCACGGTTGCGTCGGGATCTTCGGTCAGGCGTTGCGCCGCCGGCAACAGCGCCGGATCGCCTGAATTGCCGATCGCATAGAGCACATAGCGGATGAGGCGGTCGCGCCCGATCCGCTTGATCGGCGAGCCGGAGAAGAAGGCGCGGAACCCCGCATCGTCGAGCGCGGCAAGCTCCGCCAGCGGCGGCGCCCTGAGATCGTCCCGCGCCGCATAGCGGAGATCGCTCGCCGCCACCGCGAACTTGTTCCAGGGACAGGCGGCCAGGCAATCGTCGCAGCCATAGATCCGGTTGCCGAGCTTCTCGCGCAGCTCCACCTCCACCGGCCCCTTATGCTCGATGGTCAGGTAGGAAATGCAGCGCCGCGCATCGAGTTGATAGGGCGCCGGGAAGGCATCGGTCGGGCAGGCGATCTGACAGGCGGTGCAAGAGCCGCAGTGATCGCGTTCCGGGGCGTCAACGGGCAGCTCAAGCGTGGTGAAAACAGAGCCCAAGAAGGCCCAGTTGCCGAAATCCCGGCTGACCAGATTGGTATGCTTGCCCTGCCAGCCCAAGCCCGCGGCCTGCGCCAGCGGTTTCTCCGCCACCGGCGCGGTATCGACAAAGACCTTCACCTCGCCGCCGCCTTCGGCGATCAGCCAGCGCGCCAGCCGCTTCAGCCGCTTCTTGACCAGATCGTGGTAATCCCGGTTCTGCGCGTAGACCGAGATCGCGCCGCGGTCGGGATGATCCAGGATCGCGCGCGGATCGTGGTCGGGCGTATAGCTCTCCGCCAGCATGATGACCGAGTGCGCCTCGGGCCAGAGCGCATGGGGATCGCCGCGCCAGTTGCTGCGCTCCTCCATCCAGCCCATCTGGCCGTGATAGCCCGCCTGCAGGAAGGCCTCGAGCCGCGCGGGGACCTCCGGGATGTCCCAGGGCCGGCAGACCCGCGCCGCCACGAATCCCTCCGCCAGGGCCTGCTCAACCAGCCTCTGTTTCAGGCTCTCTGTCTTTTTCTGGCTCAAAATATCCTCGGGGGTGAGCGGCCCCCGGGGCCGCGAGGGGGCAGACAGCCCCCTTGTCGACAGCTGCCCCGCGCGCGCCGCGATCAGAAATCCAGATCGGTGTAATGCGGCGGCGGGCGGAAGCCCGGCACCTGATCGGCCAGGATCGACCGGAAGGCAGGGCGCGATTTGATCTTGGCGTACCAGTCCTTGACCACCGGGCTGCGGTTCCAGTCCACATCCGAGATATAGTCGAGCGAGCTGAGATGCGCGGCGGCGGTGAAATCGGCCAGCGTCATGGCGTCGCCGGCCAGCCAGCGGCGGTGGTCCAGCAGCCAGTGCATGTAATCCAGATGGTATTTGATCGCCCGCGACCCGGCCTTGACGTTGCCGCTGTCCGGATAGCCCTGGCCGGTGACCTTC
>JBFXGQ010000014.1:0-21154 GCA_050177915.1 Pseudodonghicola sp.
CACCCCGCAGGGCGGCGACGGGCCGAATTACCCGAATATGTAACGAAGTGACGCAAGGACGCACCCGGACCCGGGCGCGTCCTTGCCCTTGCCCATGGATGCGCCTAGCTTGGGCGCATCGCATGTACAAAGGCAGGTTTTTGGTGGCATCCCTCATCCGTCGCGCGGCCGCCGCGGTTCTGGCCGTTTCGGTCGCTCTTCCGGCGCCGCTCTGGGCGCAATCCGGGTCCGGGTCCTATCTGGCCGGGCGTCAGGCGCTGTTCGACAGCGACTTCGACAATGCGGCGAGCTATTTCGCCCGCGCGCTGGCCGCCGATCCCGGCAATGCCGGCCTGATGGAGAGCCTGGTGCTGTCGCAGCTGGCGCTGGGCCGGGTCGACCGCGCCCTGCCGGTGGCGCAGAAGATGGAGGCCGAGGGCCTGCGCAGCCAGGCGGCGCGGATGACCATCGCCGCCGACCGCATCGCGCGCGGCGATTTCGAACCGCTGCTGAAGGCCAACAGCGACGAGGCCGGCATCGGCCCGCTGGTCGACGGGCTGCTGGCCGGCTGGGCCTATATGGGCAGCGGATCGGTCGCCAAGGCGCTGGAGCGGTTCGACGCCGTGGCCGACGAGAACGGGCTGCGCAGCTTCGCGCTCTATCAAAAGGCGCTGGCACTGGCCTCGGTCGGCGATTTCGAGGGCGCCGAGGCGATCTATGAGGACGAGCGCTCGGGTCTGGCCGGGATGTCGCGCCGGGCGGTGATCGCGCGGGCGCAGATCCTGTCGCAGCTGGGCCGCGACGCCGATGCGCTGGAGATGATGACCGATGCCTTCGGCACCGCCTTCGACCCCAGTCTCACCGCGCTGGCCGACCGGCTCGCCGCCGGCGACCGGCTGCCCTTCGATCATATCGCCAGCACCGCCGACGGCATGGCCGAGGTGTTCTTCACCGTCGGTGCCGCGCTCAAGGGCGAGGCCTCGGACGATTACGCGCTGATCTACGCCCGTGTCGCCAGCTTCCTGCGCCCCGACCATATCGACGCGCTGCTGCTGAGTGCCGAGCTGCTGGACCAGCTGGGCCAATACGATCTGGCGGTGGAGACCTACCGGCAGGTGCCGGCCAGCAGCCCCGACCGCCACGCCGCCGAGCTGGGCCGCGCCGACGCGCTGCGCCGCGCCGGCAAGCCCGATGCCGCGATCGAGGTGCTGGAACGGCTGGCGCAGGATTTCCCGACGCTGCCGGTCGTGCATACCTCGCTGGGCGATCTGCTGCGCCAGCAGGAGAATTACAAGGGCGCCATCGCCGCCTATGACAAGGCGCTGGACTATACCGAAGAGGGCGCGCCGGGCGAATGGTTCCTGCTCTATGCCCGGGCGATCAGCCATGAGCGGCTGAAGCACTGGGATCAGGCCGAGGCCGATTTCCGCCATGCGCTGCGGCTGAACCCCGACCAGCCGCAGGTGCTGAACTATCTGGGCTATTCGCTGGTCGAACGGCAGACCAAGCTGGACGAGGCGCTGGCGATGATCGAACGCGCCGTCGCCGCCCAGCCTGACAGCGGCTATATCGTCGATTCGCTGGGTTGGGTGCTGTTCCGGCTGGGCCGCTATGACGAGGCGGTGGGCCATATGGAGCATGCGGTCGAGCTGATGGCGGTGGACCCGGTGGTGAACGACCATCTGGGCGATGTCTATTGGGCGGTCGGCCGCCGGCGCGAGGCCGAGTTCCAGTGGAAGCGGGCGCTGTCCTTCATCAAGCCCGACGACAGCGATACCGAGGCCGATCCGGCCCGCATCCGCCGCAAGCTGGAGGTAGGGCTGGACAAGGTGCTGGCCGAGGAGGGCGCGGCACCGCTGAAGGTCGCCAATGGCGACTGAGGCTTTCGCGCCCGCCAAGATCAATCTCACCCTGCATGTGACCGGCCAGCGCGCCGACGGCTACCATCTGCTCGATTCGCTGGTGGTCTTCGCCGGGATCGGCGACCGGCTGCGGCTGGCACCGGCGCCCGAGATGTCGCTGGCTGTGACCGGCCGTTTCGCCGCCGGCGTGCCCGCGGACCCGCGCAACCTGGTCTGGCGCGCGGCGGAGCTGGCGGGGGTGCGGCTGCGTATTACGCTTGAGAAATCCCTGCCGCATGGGGCGGGGATCGGCGGCGGATCGTCGGATGCGGCGGCGGTGCTGCGCACCTTCGGCGGTGCCGGCCGGGCGGCGGAGCTGGGCGCCGATGTGCCGGTCTGCCTGTCCTCGGCACCGCAGCGGATGCGCGGGATCGGCGAGGATCTGGTGGCGGTGCCGGGGGTGCCCGAGCTGTCACTGGTCCTGGTCAACCCGGGCGTGCATGTGCCGACGCCCGCGGTGTTCCGCGCCCTGGCGCGAAAGGACAACCCGGGCATGGGGGAGCTGCCGCGCTGGACCGGGCAGTCCGGGTTCCTGAGCTGGCTCGCGGCGCAGCGCAACGATCTCGAGGCGCCGGCCATCGCCAGCGCACCGGCGATCCGCGACGCGCTGGCGGCGCTCGGCGGGGCAGGGGGATGCGAGCTGGTCCGGATGTCGGGCTCCGGCGCCACCTGTTTCGGCGTCTTCGACAGCGATCCGGCGGCGCAGGCGGCCGCGGCGCGGATCGCGGCGGCGCGTCCCGACTGGTGGGTGCAGGCGACCAGGACAGGCGGCAGCGCCGCGGCCTGATCCGGGCGCGCCCATTTTCTTGTAAAGAAAATGTCCCGGAATTTTCATAAAATTCCGGGGCGCACGTGTCCTCAGGACAGCCGCGACACCACGTAGGCGGCGAGATCGTGCAGCATGTCGCGGATCTCGTGATCCGGCAGCGGCGCAAGCGCGGCCTGCGCCCTGGCCGCCCAGCCTTCGGCATCCAGTCGGGTGGCGGTCAGCGTGCCGTATTTCGCCATCAGCGCCAGCGCATGTTCCAGATCGCCGGCCTCCTGGCGGCCCTTCTCGATGGTGCGCTGCCAGAAGGCGTATTCCTCAGGCGTCGCCTGGGCCACCGCCTTGATCACCGGCAGGGTCAGCTTGCGTTCGCGGAAATCGTCGCCGATGTTCTTGCCGGTGGCGCCGCTGTCGCCTTGGTAATCCAGCAGGTCGTCGGCGATCTGGAAGGCAATCCCCAGCGCGTCGCCATAGTCGTAAAGCGCCTGCACCTGCGCCTGCGGCGCCTCGGCGATGACGCCGCCCACCTCGGTCGCGGCCGAGAACAGCGCCGCCGTCTTGCCGCGCGCCACCTGCAGATAGATGCTCTCGTCGGTCTTTAGGTCGGTCGCCGCGGTCATCTGCAGCACCTCGCCCTCGGAAATCGTGGCCGAGGCATTGGCGAGGATTTCCAGCACCCGCAGGCTGCCGGTCTCCACCATCAGCTGGAAGCTGCGCGAGAACAGGTAATCGCCCACCAGCACGCTGGATTTGTTGTCCCACAGCAGGTTGGCGGTGGGCCTGCCGCGGCGCTTCTCGCTCTCGTCCACCACATCGTCGTGCAGCAGGGTGGCGGTATGGATGAATTCCACCGTCGCGGCGAGGCCGAGGTGATGCCGGCCGCGATAACCGCAGAGCGTCGCCGCCGCCAGCGTCAGCATCGGCCGCAGCCGTTTGCCGCCGGCGCCGACCAGATGCGCGGTGATCTCGGGGATTCGGGGGGCATGGTCCGACTGCATGCGGGTGCGGATCAGGTGATCCACCGCGGCCATTTCTTCGGACAGGGCTTCGGCGAGCCTGTCGTGGGGTTTGCTGACCGTGGTGATATTCATAGTGCGTCTTCCCGCAAGGCTCGACATCGTGCGCGGCTTGCCCTTACATCCCGTTTCATGAAGGAACTGTTGCGCAGCACCGACCCGACCGTCATGGCCTTTGCCTCTGCCCTTCTCGAAGGTGAGGATATAGACTGCTTTCAAATGGACGTAAATATGAGCGTTCTTGAGGGCGGCATCGGGATTTTCCCCCGCCGGATGATGGTGCGGGACCAGGATTACGAGGCCGCGCTGCGCGTCCTGCGCGACAATGAGGTGCCGTTGCGGTGACCGTCTTCGCCGAGGAGGATCTGACCCGCGATGGTTTTCTGGGCGGGCGTCTGACCCTGCGTCAGCCGCGCGGCGGCTATCGCGCCGGGGTCGATCCGGTGCTGCTGGCCGCCGTGGTACCGGCGCGGCCGGGGCAGAGCGTGCTGGAGCTCGGCTGCGGTGCCGGGGCGGCGATTCTGTCGCTGGCGGCGCGGGTGCCCGATCTGGCGCTGACCGGGGTCGAGCTGCAGCCCGCCTATGCCGATCTGGCCCGGCGCAATGCCACGGCCAACGGGCTGGCGCTGGAGCTGCATTGCGCCGATCTTGCGGCGCTGCCGGCCGGGCTGCGCCAGCGCGCGTTCGACCATGTGATGGCCAATCCGCCCTATTTCCGCGCCGGTGCCCATGTCGCCGCCACCGATGGCGGCCGGGCCGTGGCGATGGGCGAGGCGACGCCGCTGGCCGACTGGATCGCCACCGCGGCGCGGCGGCTGCGGCCGCGGGGCTATCTGCACATGATCCAGCGCGCCGACCGGCTGCCCGAGATGCTGGCGGGCTGCACCGGCCGGCTGGGTGCGGTCGAGGTGCTGCCGCTGGCGGCGCGGGCGGGGCGGGCGCCGGATCTGGTGATTCTGCGCGCCCGCAAGGGCGGGCGGGCGGCGTTTCGCCTGCATGCGCCGCTGATCCTGCACGAGGGGTCCCGGCATCTGCGCGATGGCGAGAGCTATCGCCTTGAAATCGCACAGGTCTTGCGCGACGGCGCGGCGCTGCCCTGGCCGGTCTAAGATTCGGTCACAGGGAAGTTAACGGCAATATGTCGCTTTTGTGAAAATCCGATGCGCCTGCAGCGTGACAGGTGAGATCGGATGTGCTCAACTCATCTGGCAACGCATTCAGAGGAGGATTGCCATGAGCCTCAGTTCGCATCTGACGGAACTTAAGCGCAAGCACGAGAGTCTGAGCTACGAAGTGGAACAGGCCCAACGTTCCCCGGGAAGTGACGCGCTGCATCTGGCGTCTCTGAAAAAACGCAAACTGAAGCTGAAGGAAGAGATCGAGCGCCTCTCGAACTGATCCGGCCTTTCGGTCAGCCCAGTCCAGTCAGCTCCGTGCGGGGGCGGCCGGTGGCGGAACGCTGTCGGCCGGGATGATGGTCAGCGCGTCGGAAATCGCGGCGGTCTTGCGGATTTCATCCAGCATCCAATCACGGAAGGCACGGATCTGAGGCCGGTCTTCGGACCCGGTCTGACACAGGAAGCGGAAATGCGCGGTGGTGCTCAGGGCCACGCCGTAGGGCGCGACAAGGCGTCCTTCGGCCAGGTCCTTGATCACCAGCGCGCGCCGTCCCAGCACCACGCCGACGCCGGTCATCGCCGCGTCGATCGCGTGATCGGCCTGTGAAAATCGCAGGCCGGTCGGCGGCGTCGCCTCGATGCCCATTGCGCGGAACCAGGCGGCCCAGTCACAGGGCGGATCGAGGAAGCTGATCGACTCGTCGACCAGCAGTGGCGCGCCGATCAGGCTTTCGGGCGTGGGATACCGTCCAGCCAGCTCCGGTACCATAACCGGGGTGATCCATTCCTCCGCCAGTTTCAGGGAATAGAGCCCGGGATCGGGACCGTAGCCGAAGCGGATCGCCACATCGATCTCGTCGCGGTCGAAATCCATCACCCGCAGGCTGGCGGAAAACCGCAGCTCGATCTCGGGATGGGCCTGGGCGAAGTGATAGAGCCGGGGCGCCATCCATTTCGCGGTGAGGGCGGGGCCGGCGGTGACCGTCAGGCTGGTGTCGTCGCGCAGCCGCGTCGCCGCGCGCCAGGCCGCCGCCAGGGTCTGGAACCCGTCCGCCGTTCCCGGGGCGAGGGCTCGGCCGGCCTGGGTCAGCTCCACCGCGCGGTTCAGCCGGTGGAACAGCGGCTGGCCCAGATGCTGTTCCAGCGACTTGATCTGGAACGACAGCGCCGCGGGCGTCACGTTCAGTTCGGCCGCCGCCTTGGCAAAGGACAGGTGCCGGGCGGCGGCGTCAAACGCGCGGAGCGCGGTCAGCGGGGGCAGGCGGTGGCTCATGTCCGGTTAAGGAATACTTGTGTGAAGGGACGAAAACTCTCGTTTGTGCGTTATCATGCGCAAGATCATAGTGGTTGTCATCAAGAATGCCTGATCCGAACGGAGGCTCCGATGACCGAGATGACCGCAACCCCCGCCGTGCGTGCCGCCTTCGACCGCGCCCATGCGGCCCGCGGCGACGTCCTGCGGACGTTCTGGGGCCGGCTGTTCCCCCGCACTCTTTCCCGCTGACCCGGCGCGCAGGGACTTACGGGATTGAAAAAGGGCCGGCCCCGCGGGGTCGGCCCTGTCTCGTTCCGCCGCGGCGGGATCAGACGAAGAACTGGCCGCCGTTGGCGGTGATCGTCGAGCCGGTGATGAAGCCGGCGTCATCCGAGGCCAGGAAGGCGACGCAGCGCGCGATTTCCTCGGGCTCGCCCAGCCGGCCCACCGGGATCTGCGCGATGATCGATTCGCGCACCTTCTCGGGCACCGCCATCACCATGTCGGTGCCGATATAGCCCGGGCAGATGGCGTTGGCGGTGATGTTGAACCGCGCGCCTTCCTGCGCCAGCGACTTGATGATGCCCAGATCGCCGGCCTTGGTGGCGGCGTAGTTCACCTGGCCGAACTGGCCCTTCTGCCCGTTGATCGAGCTGATCACCACGACACGGCCGAACTTGCGCTCGCGCATGCCGGACCAGATCGGGTGGATGGTGTTGAACACGCCGGTCAGGTTGGTGTTGACCACCTCGTGCCACTGCTCCGGGGTCATCTTGTGGAACGGCGCGTCGCGGGTGATGCCGGCATTGGCGACCACCACGTCGATCGGGCCCAGATCCGCCTCCACCTGGGCGATGCCGGCCTTGCTCTCCTCGTAGTCGCCGACATTCCACTTGTAGGTCTTGATGCCGGTCTCGCCGGTGAATGCCGCCGCCGCTTCGTCATTGCCCGCATAGGTGGCTGCGACGGCATAGCCCTGAGCCTTCAGCGCCTGGGAAATCGCGGCGCCAATGCCGCGCGAACCGCCGGTGACGAGTGCTGTACGTGCCATTGAGGTTTCCTCCGATTTGAAATTGCCTTGGTAATGCTGTTACTAATTGCTTGCCGGATACGCAATAAAGTTTCGTGACGAATTCTGCGCCGCGGCACGAAAATCTTCCGCACCTGTGGCAGATCTTTGCGCGGCCAAAGAAAAGGGCGCCCCGCGGCGCCCTTTCCAGTTCTGCGATGCGCAGGCGCCGTTACGGACGCTCAAGGCACATGGCCACGCCCATGCCGCCGCCGATGCACAGCGTGGCCAGGCCCTTCTTGGCGTCGCGGCGCTTCATCTCGAACAGCAGGGTGTTCAGGATGCGGCAGCCCGAGGCGCCGATCGGGTGGCCGATGGCGATGGCGCCGCCGTTCACGTTGACGATCTCGGGATCCCAGCCCATGTCCTTGTTCACCGCGCAGGCCTGGGCGGCGAAGGCCTCGTTGGCCTCGACCAGGTCCAGATCGCCGACCGACCAGCCGGCCTTGGCCAGCGCCTTGCGGCTGGCGTGGATCGGGCCGATGCCCATGATCGACGGGTCGACGCCGGCGGTGGCGTAGGAGGCGATGCGGGCCAGCGGCTCGATGCCGCGCTTCTCGGCTTCCTCGGCGGTCATCAGCAGCACCGCAGCGGCGCCGTCGTTGAGACCGCTGGCGTTGGCCGCGGTGACCGAGCCGTCCTTGGTGAAGGCGGGGCGCAGCTTCTGCATCGCCTCCAGCGTGGCGCCGTGACGGATGTATTCATCCTTGTCCATCACGATGTCGCCCTTGCGGGTCTTGATGATGAAGGGGACGATCTCATCGGCGAACTTGCCGGCCTTCTGCGCCGCTTCGGCCTTGTTCTGGCTGGCGACGGCGAATTCGTCCTGCATCTCGCGGCTGATCTGCCACTGCTGCGCCACGTTCTCGGCGGTCTGGCCCATGTGATAGCCGTTGAAGGCGTCCCACAGACCGTCGCGAATCATCGTGTCGATATAGGACATGTCGCCCATCTTGTGGCCGGCGCGCAGGGCGGCGGCATGCGGCGACAGGGTCATGTTCTCCTGACCGCCGGCGGCGACGATGCCGGCATCGCCCAGCTGGATGTGCTGCGCCGCCAGCGCCACCGCGCGCAGGCCCGAGCCGCAGACCTGGTTGATGCCCCAAGCGGCACTTTCGATCGGCAGGCCGGCGTTGATATGGGCCTGACGGGCGGGGTTCTGGCCCTGGGCCGCGGTCAGCACCTGACCGAGGATGGTTTCCGACACCTCCTCCTTGGCGATCCCGGCGCGTTCGACGACCGCCTCAAGTACGGCCTTGCCGAGATCGTGTGCCGGGGTATTGGCGAACGATCCGCAGAAGCTCCCGACGCCCGTCCGCGCCGCCGATGCGATAACTACATTTGTCATGTGATCCGGTCCTTTGCCATCCAGCGGGCGGCTCCTTCCCTGGTCCGGCCACCGGGGCGGGTCGCACAAGACCGCCCGGGGGGCCGCCGCCCCGATAGGCAGGTGATACTTGATTGCTGCACTCGCAGCAACAGAGAGGATGCCGTCGCAGCAATCTGGGCGCGGCGGCGCGGGGCGCGGCGGTCAGCCGACGGCGCGGGCGCCGGGCTTTTCGTCCCAAGCCGGGCGCACGGTGGGGGCGCCGAACAGATAGCCCTGCATGCAGTCGATCCCCAGCGCCATCAGATATTCGGCCTCTTCGCTCTGCTCGACGGATTCGGCGATGATCAGCATGTCGAATTCGCGGGCCATGGCGATCAGCGCGCGCAGCATCGCCTGGGTGTCGCGGTCGCGGTGGACGCCGCGGATATATTGCCCGTCGATCTTGACCGCATCGAAGAAGAAATCGCGGAAATGCCGGATGTTGATGGCGCCCGAGCCGAAATCGTCCAGCGCGAAGGCAATGCCGTGGCCCTGAAGCCGGTCCATAAAGTCGATCACCAGTTCGGGCACCGTCATGGCGGAATGTTCGCTGATCTCCAGCGTCAGCCGCTCGCCCAGCCGCTCGTCCTGATGCAGCGCGCGGTTCAGCGTCTCGGTCCAGCGGCCGTAGCCGACCGAGCGCGCCGACATGTTGATCGACAGCCGCAGCGTCGGGTGCCGCATCAGCGCCTGCAGCCCCATGTCCAGCGCGACGCAGTCGATCTCGCGCCCCAGTTCGGTGTTTTCCACCACCGGCATGAATTCGCGCGCCGGGATCACCCGGCCGGTTTCGTCGAGGATGCGAATCAGCCCCTCGTAAAACGCGACGTTATGCGGCGCGCGGGCCTGCACCACCGGCTGGAACGCCAGCAGGCATTGTTTGTGGCGCACCGCCTGGGACACCATGTCCAGCGTCGAACGATCACGCGCGGCAAGGGCGGCGTTGATCGGGCTGTCGATGCCGTCTGGCAGATCAACCCAGCGATTGCGGGGGAGGTTGGGTGCGGTCATGGCAGTTTCTGGCTTCCGTTGCGGTTCAGGGCTAGAGTCGGGGAAATTCCTTTAGGGGCGATTAACGCTGTCGCGGTTCGCCCATGGGCAGAAAGGCAGGCGATGGAACAGGCGGTGGAGCGATGCGGCTGGGCAGGGTCCGAGCAGATCTATATCGACTATCACGACACCGAATGGGGCGTGCCCGAATGGGACAGCCGCGCGCTGTGGGAGAAACTGATTCTCGACGGTTTCCAGGCCGGGCTCAGCTGGATCACCATCCTGAAGAAGCGCGACAACTTTCGCGCCGCCTTCGCCGGGTTCGATCCGCATGTGATCGCCGGCTGGGGCGAGGCGGAGGTCGCCCGGCTGCTGGCCGATCCCGGCATCATCCGCCACCGCGGCAAGATCGAGGCGACCATCGGCAATGCCCGCGCCTGGGCCGAGATCGAGGCGGCGCAGGGCTTCGACCGCTACCTGTGGGATTTCGTCGGCGGCAAGCCGATCCAGAACAGCTGGAACACGCTGGCCGAGGTGCCGGCCTTCACCCCGCTGTCCGAGGCGCTGTCCAAGGATCTGAAGAAACGCGGCTTTCGCTTCTGCGGCCCGACCATCGTCTATGCCTTCATGCAGGCGGTCGGGATGGTGAACGACCACCTGGTGACCTGTCCCTGCCACGCGCCGGTGCGGGCGCTGGGGGAATAGGCCGGCTCAGGCGGCGCCGAGCAGGCTGCGCCAGCGGCGGGCCTCGAAATCGTCGAGCCGCAGCGTGACCTCGGTGCCGGTGACATCGTGGAAGATCACCCGCAGCGCGGTTCCCCGGTCGATCAGGTCGTAATCCTCCAGCCGGTGCGCCTGCGGCCCGGCGCCGGCGGACCACAGCAGCCCGCGGCCCTCGTCGGCGAGGATCAGCGCGGCGTGGCGGTTGCGGGAGAGGATCACCTCACGGACCGTGTCATCGGGGAACCGGCGCAGCCAGGCTTCGCGCGCGGCCTCGGGATCGGGCAGGGCGCGCGGCGGTCGCGCGCCGAGACGCAGCAGCAGCGCGATGACGGCAAGGCCGGCCACGACTGCAGGGATGAGGATGGGTAGCGGCATATGTCCCCCTTTGGCCGGGATTAAACCGCTGCCTCCGGGTGTTGTCAAAATCGAAGAGGATGCCGCAGGCAACACCGCCCGCCGAATCGGCGGGCGGTGCGGGATTGTCGCGCCAGGGGCTCAGCCCCAGGCGAAGAATCAGGCCCAGGCGAAGATGTCCGATCCGTCGGTGGCCTCGATCTGGGTCTGAACGGTGCGGGTTTCATCCGCCACCCCGTCGCCGTCGACGTCGAAGCTGGCCGTGGCCACCACGGTATTGACCGCGCCGGTGCTGGTATCGAGGCCGAGCAGATCGCCGGAGAAGCCCAGATCGCCGCCGCCCAGATCGACCAGATCGGCCGCCGTCAGCCCGCTGTCGGTGCCGTTCACGGTCAGGTTGAACGCGATCACATCCGCCGGGAACAGCGGCGAGGCGCCGAGCGCGTCGCCCAGCTGCGAGGCATTGCTGAAGACCTGCGCGCCGCCGGTATTGTCGATCTGATCGAGCCGCAGCTTGTCGACCGGGCCGAACCCCAGCGCGGTGACCGATGTGCCGGCGTTCCAGATCGCCTGCACCTCGTCCATGTAGGCGCTGGGGCTCGAGTTCGTGACCGAGGAGCCGTTGCCGTTGGGATTGTAGGCGATCAGTGGCTGGCCGTCGGAGATGAAGACCATGTAGTTGTCGTCACCGTTCTGCGGCACCAGGAAATCGCGGGCCAGGCGCAACCCGGCCTCGTAGTTGGTCAGCTCGCGCAGCTGGGTCTCAAGCGGCGTGCCGGTGGTGATATCGTCCAGCGCGCCGTCGAACAGATCGAAGGCGGCGCCATAGGCGTCGGGGATGGCAGAGAGTTGGCCGGAGAATTGCACCAGCTGGATCTCGACATCGGTGCCGGTACCGCTGAACTGGCTGCGCAGCAGGTCGATGGTGTCCTGCACTGCCGTCATCTGCTGGGCCCATTCCAGCGCGTTGATCGACCCGGAGCCGTCGATCACGAAGGAGACGTTGACATCCGTCTGCTGCAGATCGCCGAAGGTGATGGTGACCTCGACCTCGCTCTCGTCGTTATAGGTGCGGTCTTCGGTGGTCAGGCTCATGCTGATGGTCTGGCCGTTCAGCACCGCCTCGGCCGAGGTGGTCGCGGTTTCGGTCAGCGGGTCGATGATATGGATGTAGGCATTGGCGGGGTTGCTGGTGGCGCCCTCGTCGTCATCGACGGTGTAGCCGATGACTGCGACGCCCGAATCGTCGGTGTCGTCGCCGCCGACATCATTGGCGCCGAAGTCGATCTGGCCGCTGTTGACCGAAGCCGAGCCGCGCGGGCTGGTCGCCACGATGGTCAGCGACGCGGGATCGAGGCTGCCGTCGCGGTCCTCGTCATTGGCGAGCACGTCGATGCTGATGCTGTCGCCGCTTTCCATCACGATCCGGTCGGCGGCGCCGGTGCCGTCGTCATAGGCATCCGGCGGCAGGTTGATATGGGGCGCGTCTCCCACCGACTTCTGGCCGCCGTCGCGGTCGCCGTCGGTGCCGACCGAGGTCAGCCGCACGCCGAAGCGCATCTCGCTCAGGATATCCAGGTTCAGATCGCCGTCGGCAGAGGAGAGGGTGAAGGAGGTGGTGTCGATGTCGTCCTTGGCTATCCCGGGGGTGCCGAAGCCGATGCCGGCGTCAAAGCCGTTGCCCTTGTTGGTGTGGCGGCCGTCGATGCTGGTGCCCGCGCCGACCTTGGTGACCGCATCCGCGTCGAACTGCGCGCCGGTCACATCGTCGCCGGAGACCGACAGCGACCCCAGCACGCTTTCATCCGCGAGGTCGAAATAGAGCCCGCGCAGATCTGCCTCGGTGCCGCCGCTCTCGTCGACGCTGACGTCGAAGCGGAGCTCTCGATATCCGGTGATCGGGTTGATGACTTCGGTGACCGTGACGATGGTGTCGACTGCACCGGGTATTGTAAAAGTGACGCTGGCCATAAGACCCTCCCAGAAAAAATAACTGCATCAAAGAAAGCTGGCCGCTGAGGGCCATGTACTCGGAAACAACGCGGGGACGGTCTGCGGCAAACGTAAATGATCTGTTTAGATTTGGCGGCGCGGGGCGAAAACCGGCCCGGCCATATCCGTCAGGTTGACGTTAGGTAATGTGGCTCGCCGTATGGGTGCATTCTGGCGGGCGCAGGCGGTCCGGTCCTGCCGGTTGCCGGCGGCGGCGAATCGCTTCCTGTCGCGGGAAGGTGGGCGCTCAGGCGCCGTCCAGAACCAGGGCGGAGATGATTGCCTTGGCGCTGTCCGAGCTCCAGTCGGCATCGCCCATCAGCCGGCCGATCTCGCGCCCCTCGGGATCGACGATCACCGTCACCGGCAGGCCCAGCACCCCCATGTCGCGCGCCAGCGCCTGTCTGGGGTCCTGATGGCGCGGCAGGTCGGTGACGCCGATCTCGTCGAAGAACTTCTTGATGCCGGCCGGAGAGTTGCGGCCGGTGGCGATGGTCACCACCGTGAAATCGGCGCCGCCGAATTCCTGCTGCAACGCGGCGAGCATCGGCATCTCCTTGCGGCAGGGCGCGCACCAGGTCGCCCAGAAGTTCAGCAGGACGTATTTGCCGCGATAGTCGGCCAATGTGCCGGTGCCGGCGCCATCGGCCAGCTGGAACGCCGTCTGCGGCACCGGCTTGGGTGCGGAATGCAGCACCAGTTTCTTCATGTCGCCCTCGCGCAACCCCTCCAGCGTGGCGAGATCGGCGGCCATGGCGGCGTTTGCACCCAGCAGCAGGGCCATATAAAGGGTCAGGGAACGGAACAGGCGCATTTTTCCTCCACGGGTGCAGAACATGGCAGATCAATCCTCGAACCAGATGTGGGGCGGCCGCTTCGCCGCCGGACCGGACGCGATCATGGAGGCGATCAACGCCTCGATCGGGTTCGACAAGCGGATGGCGGCGCAGGACATTGCCGGCTCCAGGGCCCATGCCGCCATGCTGGCCGCCACGGGCGTCATCAGCGATAGCGATGCCGAGGCCATTCGGGAAGGGCTGCTCACGGTCTTGTCAGAGATCGAGGCCGGAACCTTCCAGTTCTCCACCGCGCTTGAGGACATCCACATGAATGTGGAGGCCCGGCTGAAGGAAGTGATCGGCGAGCCTGCCGGCCGTCTGCACACCGGCCGGTCGCGCAACGACCAGGTGGCGACCGACTTCAAGCTCTGGGTCCGCGACCAGTTCGATGCCGCCGAAAGCGGCCTGCTGGCGCTGATCCGCGCCCTGTTGGCGCAGGCCGAGGCCGGCGCCGATTGGGTGATGCCGGGCTTCACCCATCTGCAGACCGCCCAGCCGGTGACCTGGGGCCACCACATGATGGCCTATGTCGAGATGTTCGGCCGCGACCTGTCGCGCGTGCGCGATGCCCGCAAGCGGATGAACGAATGCCCGTTGGGCGCCGCCGCGCTGGCCGGCACCTCCTTCCCGATCGACCGTCACATGACGGCCGAGGCGCTGGGCTTTGATCGGCCCACGGCCAACAGCCTCGACGCCGTATCGGACCGTGATTTCGCGCTGGAGTTCCTCTCGACCGCCTCGATCAGCGCCATGCACCTGAGCCGCTTCGCCGAGGAGCTGGTGATCTGGTCCTCGGCCCAGTTCCGTTTCGTGGCGCTCAGCGACCGCTTCTCCACCGGCTCCTCGATCATGCCGCAGAAGAAGAACCCCGACGCGGCAGAGCTGATCCGCGCCAAGATCGGCCGCATCTTCGGCGCCAATACCGCGCTGATGATGGTGATGAAGGGGCTGCCGCTGGCCTATTCCAAGGACATGCAGGAAGACAAGGAACAGGTCTTCGACGCCGCCGACAACTGGATGCTGGCGCTCGCCGCGATGGAGGGCATGGTCAAGGACATGACCGCCAACCGCGACAACCTGGCCGCCGCCGCGGGCTCGGGCTTCTCCACCGCCACCGATCTGGCCGACTGGCTGGTGCGGGTGCTGAAGGTGCCGTTCCGCGATGCCCACCATGTCACCGGTACGCTGGTGGCGATGGCCGAGAGCAAGGGCTGCGACCTGCCGGACCTGACGCTGGAGGAGATGCAGGGCGTGCACGCCGGCATCACTGCGGATATCTTCACCGTCCTCGGCGTCGACAATTCGGTCAACTCGCGGCTCTCCTACGGCGGCACTGCGCCCAAGCGGGTGCGCGAACAGATCGCCCGCTGGAAAGAGGCGCTGGCATGATCCGCGCCGCGCTTCTGGCGCTGGTGGCCTGCGCGGCGCTGGCGGGCTGCGGCGCCGACGGCGCCCCGGTCCCGCCGACCCGCGCGGCACAGTCGGGTCCCGCGGCCGGATTCTGAGGCGCCTGGCCTCTGGCCCCGTCGCGGGCCGGCGGCTAGCATGCGTTGGAACCAGGGAAGGAGCCCGCCGATGTCCCCGCTGCGCATGATCTATCTGGCCCTGGCGATCTGGGGGGCGGTGCATCCGATCTTTCATCTGGCCCTATGGGCAGGCGGCAACGGCGCCGATCTGCCCGGCCTGATCGCGGTCTGGTTCGGGGCGCCGGCCAGCGCGGCGCTGGCCTGGGATCTGCTGATCTCTGCCATCGCCCTCACCGTCTTCGTGCTGGCCGAGGTTTCGGTGCGCCGCAACTGGATCGCGCTCTGGGCGATCCCGGCGACCTTCTGCATCGGGGTCAGCTGCGGCCTGCCGCTCTATCTGTTCCTGCGCAGCCGTCCCGTGGTCTGATCAAGCCCATGGCGCCGGGGGCGGCGCAGCGGCGCAGCCACGCGATTGCAATTGATCTGAGGCGCGGATTCTCTTAATCGCGCGATATGGATCATTTTCTCTACAAGGGCGGCGTCCTGCACGCCGAGGATGTCCCGGTGGCCGAGATCGCGGCTGCCGTGGGCACGCCGTTCTATGTCTATTCCACCGCTACGCTGCTGCGCCACTATCGCCTGTTCGACGAGGCGCTGGAGGGCACCGATCACCTGGTCTGCTACGCGATGAAGGCGGCGTCGAATCAGGCGATCCTCAAGACGCTGGCGCAGGCCGGCGCCGGGATGGATGTGGTCTCGATGGGCGAATACCTGCGCGCCAAGGCGGCCGGCGTGGCGGGCGAGAAGATCGTGTTTTCCGGCGTCGGCAAGACGGCGGAGGAGATCCGCACCGCGCTGACCGGCGGCATCCGCCAGTTCAACGTGGAATCCGAACCCGAGATGGAAGCGATCAGCGCGGTGGCGCAGGAACTGGGCGTCGTGGCGCCGATCACCGTCCGGGTGAACCCGGATGTCGACGCCAAGACCCACGCCAAGATCGCCACCGGCAAGTCCGAGAACAAGTTCGGCATCCCGATCTCGCGCGCCCGGGCGGTCTATGCCCATGCGGCGGCGCTGCCGGGGATCGAGGTGGTGGGCATCGACGTCCATATCGGCAGCCAGCTGACCCAGCTGGAGCCCTTCGAACTGGCCTACAGGAAGGTCGCCGAACTGACCGAGGCGCTGCGCGCCGACGGCCATACCATCCGGCGGCTGGATCTGGGCGGCGGGCTGGGCATTCCCTATACCCGCTCGAACGAGGCGCCGCCGCTGCCGCTGGATTACGGCGCGCTGATCAAGCGCACGCTGGGCCATCTGGGCTGCGAGATCGAGATCGAGCCGGGCCGGCTGATCGCCGGCAACGCCGGGCTGCTGGTCTCTGAGGTGATCTATGTGAAGCACGGCGAGGGGCGCGATTTCCTGATCGTCGACGCGGCGATGAACGACCTGATCCGCCCGGCGATGTACGAGGCGCATCACGACATCGTTCCGGTGATCGAACCTGCCCCCGGCATCGAGGAACAGCCCTATGACATCGTCGGCCCGGTCTGCGAGACCGGCGATACCTTCGCCCGCCAGCGGTCGCTGCCGCCGCTCGCCGCCGGCGACCTGATCGTCTTCCGCAGCGCCGGCGCCTATGGCGCGGTGATGTCGAGCGAATATAACACCCGCCCGCTGATCCCCGAGGTGATGGTGAACGGGGATCAATTCGCGGTAATCCGCCGACGTCCGACCTTTGACGAGATCATAAATCGCGATACCATCCCCGAATGGCTCTGACGCGGATCCGGCCGGATCGGGGAGAGCCGTGAAGGAGTGCGATCGCTTATGCCCCGGGCGCCTGACCCCGACCCCGTGACGACCAAGCTGCGTCTGCCGCTCGCGCTGACCCGGGCGGGCATGCTGGCCGAACGTCTGCTGCGCTGCTTCTGGCCGGTGCTGTCCATCGTGATGGTGGTTCTGGCGGCGCTGATGCTGGGGCTGCACGATCTGGCGCCGATCGAGGCGGTCTGGAGCGTCGGCGTCCTGGCGGTTCTGGCGGCGCTGGTCCTGGCTATTCGCGGTGCCCTGCGATTCCACTGGCCGCGCGCCGAGGAGGCGCTGGCGCGGCTGGACGAGACGCTGCCGGGCCGACCGCTGCGCGCGCTGCTCGATAAACAGGCAATCGGTGCCACCGACGCGGCCTCGGCCGCGGTCTGGCGGGCGCATCAGGCGCGCATGGCGGCGCGGGCGGCGACGGCGCGGCCGGTCCGCCCCGACCTGCGGCTGGCGCGCCGCGATCCCTATGCGCTGCGCTATGTGGCGCTGCTGGCGCTGCTGGTCGCGCTGATCTTCGGCTCGGTCTGGCGGGTCGGCTCGGTCACCCGGATGGCGCCGGGCGGTGGCGCCGCGCTGGCCGGCGGCCCCGCCTGGGAAGGCTGGGTCGAGCCGCCGCGCTATACCGGGCTGCCGACGCTCTATCTGAACGATGTCACCGGCGACCGTATGGAGGTGTCGGAGAACAGCCGCATCACCCTGCGGTTCTATGGCGAGGTCGGCGCGCTGACCCTGGCCGAGACCGTCTCGGGCCGCACCGGGGAACTGCCCTCGGCCGCCGATCCGCAGCAGGAGTTCACCGTCACCCGCGACGGCCATCTGCGCATCGACGGGCCGGGCGGACGCGGCTGGCATGTGGCGGTGATCCGCGACACCCCGCCCGAGGTCTCGGTCACCGACCCGGCCGAGGTCGGTGCCGCCGGCGAGATGACGCTGCCGTTCGAGGCACGCGACGACTATGGCGTGACCGGCGGCGCGGCAGTGATCGCGCTCGATGTCGATGCGCTCGACCGCCGCTATGGGCTGGCGGTGGCGCCCGAGCCGCGCGAGCCGATCAAGGTCGATCTGCCGATGCCGGTGACCGGCGGGCGCAGCGAATTCAGCGAAAAGCTGATCGAGGATTTTTCCAAGCATCCCTGGGCCAACCTGCCGGTGACGGTCACGCTCAGCGCCACGGATGCGGCCGATCAGCAGGGCCGGGCGGCGCCGCTGGCCACGCCGCTGCCGGCGCGGCGGTTCTTCGACCCGCTGGCCGCGGCGATCGCCGAACAGCGCCGTGACCTGCTGTGGTCGCGCGAGAATGCGCCGCGGGTGGCGCAGGTGCTGCGCGCGGTGTCGCATCGCCCAGACGACGTGTTCCGGTCGCAGACCGCCTATCTGCGGCTGCGGGTGGCGCTGCGGCGGCTGGAGAATTACACCGTCCACGGGCTGACCGTGGCCGAGCGCGACGAGATCGCCGAGGCGCTGTGGACGCTGGCGATGCTGCTGGAAGAGGGCGATCTGGGCGACGCGCTGGAGCGGCTGCGCCGGGCGCAGGAGCGGCTCTCCGAGGCGATGAAGAACGGCGCCAGCGATCAGGAGATCGCCGAGCTGATGCAGGAGCTGCGCGACGCTTCCGACGACTATCTGCGCCAGCTCAGCCGGCAGGCGCAGCAGAACGGTCAGGACGGCCAGCAGGGCCAGCCGGACGGCGAGGCCATGCAGATGACGCAGAACGATCTGCAGCGGATGATGGACCGCATTCAGGAGCTGATGCAGCAGGGCCGCATGGCCGAGGCGCAGCAGGCGCTGCAGGAGCTGCAGCAGCTGATGGAGAACATGCGCGTCACCCAGGGCGAAGGGCAGGGCGGTTCGTCCGAGGGCCAGCGCGCGATGGAGGGTTTGGCCGACACCCTGCGCGACCAGCAGGGGCTGAGCGATCAGGCCTTCCGCGATCTGCAGGAACAGTTCAACCCCGGCGCCAACGCCGGCCAGTCGCAGGGCAACCGCGGCCAGAGCGGCGGCAGCGGCCAGGGCCAGAGCCATGAGGGTCAGCAGGGCCAGGGTCAGCAGGGCGAGGGAGAGGGTGAGGGCAGCCGCCCGGGCGACCAGCCCGGCCAGGGCTCGCTGGCCGAACGGCAGCAGGCGCTGCGCGACGAGCTGGGCCGCCAGCAGGGCAACCTGCCCGGTGCCGGCACGCCCGAGGGCGACGCCGCGCGCGAGGCGCTGAACCGCGCCGGCCGCGCCATGGAGGGGGCCGAGGAGGCGCTGCGTCAGGACGATCTGGCCGAGGCGATCGACCGGCAGGCCGAGGCGATCGAGGCGCTGCGCGATGGCATGCGGTCGCTGGGCGAGGCGATGGCGCAGGACCAGCGTCCGGGCCAGCAGGGCCAGGGCATGGCCGAGGGCGACGCCCGCGGCCGCAGCCGCGACCCGCTGGGCCGCGATGCCGGGGCGAATGGATCGCTGGGCTCGGACAAGGGCATGCTGCAGGGCGAGGACGTCTATCGCCGGGCGCGCGACCTGCTGGACGAGATCCGCCGCCGCTCGGGCGAGGGCGACCGCCCCGCCATCGAGCTGGATTATCTGCGTCGCCTGCTGGACCGGTTCTGAGCCGGACGCGGATCAGTCGGCGGCGAAACCGCCGAGCTTGCCGTCCAGCCAGTAGCGCGCCTGATCGACCATCGCCACATAGGCGCTGAGCATCGGATCGGCCTGCGGCAGGCTGCGGGCGATGCGCGGCGCATTGCCATAGATCAGCAGCAGCGCGGCGCCGATCAGCACCGCCACCGCGAAGCCGCGCATCATGCCGCGACGCTGCGGCGCCGCGTCGTCGTCCAGCACCGCGTGGCCGACCGTCGGCCGCGCCGGGCCGCCGGTGGCGCGCAGCGTCGAATTGATCTCTTCGATATCGGGCAGCAGATCGCGGCGCGAGGCCGGATGCGCCGCCGGATGGGGCTCGGGATGCACCTCTTCCGCATCCTCGTGGAACCGGGCCATGCGGTCGCGGGCCTGCTGCGCGCGGCGCTCGGTCTCATGCTGCCCGTGGCTCTCCAGCCCCAGCTCGGGCTGGCTCTCCAGCCCGCCGGCCTCGGCCGCCCGCAGCCGCGTCTCGCGCTCGGCCTCCTCGCGCAGGATGTCGGACACCGCATGGTCCAGCGCGGCGCGGGCCGGGGG
The DNA here is from genome assembly GCA_050177915.1 of Pseudodonghicola sp. Lineage (GTDB taxonomy): Bacteria > Pseudomonadota > Alphaproteobacteria > Rhodobacterales > Rhodobacteraceae > Pseudodonghicola. Next base: position 19,809 of record JBFXGQ010000014.1, read on the forward strand.
CAGCTCCGGCGCCTCCTCGGTGTAAAAGGCATCCTCGCCCGCCGCGACCAGCTCGGGCTCGGGTTCGGCTTCAGCCTCCCACTCGGGCTCCGGTTTGGGCTCCGGCTCCGGTTCGGGGGCAGGCTCGGCCTCGTATTCGTATTCTTCCCAGTCGTCGTCCGTCAGCGCGGCGCGCAGCCCGATGTCGGAGGCGGCGGCGTCGTCGATCTCCTCCTCGAACAGCCGGTCGGGATGCTCCTGATACCAGGTGTGGCCGCAATTGGAGCATTGCACATCGCGCCCATCCAGCGGGATCACCTCGTCCGGCACCTCGTATTGTGCACTGCAATTCGGACATGTCAGACGCATGCAGCCCTCCTGGCCCCGGCGAATTTATCTTGGTTTCACTCGATCATAGGGCGCAAGCGCGATCCGGGGAAGAGTGGAAACCCGCTCGATTCACCGCGATGCGGCGGGCATCGGGCCGGTCCCCATTGAAACTGTCCCCACGCTGGGGCACAAGACCATGTGTACACGAGGGGGCAGCGCGTGATCGAGCTGGACGATGTCGGCTACAGCTATGGCGGCGGCGAGTTGCTGAGCAATGTCTCGGTCAAACTGTCGCCCGGATCGTTTCACTTTCTCACCGGCCCCTCCGGGGCGGGGAAGACCACGCTGCTGAAACTCTGCTACGGCGCGCTGGCGCCGACCTCGGGGAAGGTTCGGGCCTTCGACGCCGACATGCGCGGGCTCGACCGCGACCAGATGGCGCTGCTGCGCCGGCGCATCGGCGTGGTGCATCAGGACTGCCGGTTTCTCGATCACCTGCCGCTGGCCGACAATATCGCGCTGCCGCTGGTGGTCTCGGGCCGCGACATGGCGCGCGAGGCCGAGAACCTGCGCGAGCTGATGTCCTGGGTCGGCCTGTCGGCGCGCGCCGACGCGCTGCCGCCCGAGCTGTCGGGCGGCGAACGCCAGCGTGCGGCGCTGGCCCGCGCGGTGATCCTGTCGCCCGATGTGGTGCTGGCCGACGAGCCCACCGGCAACGTCGACTGGGAGATGTCGCTGCGCCTGCTGCACCTGCTGGTCGAGCTCAATCGCATGGGCAAGACCGTGCTGATCGCCAGCCACGACATGGCGCTGATCCGCGCCGCCAAGAGCCAGGTGCAGGCCCGCGTGCTGCGGATCTCGAACCGGCGGCTGCAACTGGCGGGGGCCGATCTGTGAACCGGGGCACGATGCGCAGCTATTTCATCGGCGACGCCCAGGCCGATCGGGTGGTGCCGCCCTCGGGCTTCACCGCGCAGCTGACGCTGTTCGCCGCCGGCGCCATGGCCTTTCTGGCGGTCTTCGCACTGGCGTTGTCG
>JBFXGQ010000015.1:0-20347 GCA_050177915.1 Pseudodonghicola sp.
ATTCGGGCGGCGGCAGTCCTCCTGCAACAGTGTCAGCAGGCGCTGGTCGCGGGCATCGAGATTCATCGAAATGGTTCCTTGCTTCATAAATCAGGCATTTTGTGAAAACCTACACCGGAAACCTGCAAATTTCCACGAAATCTGGCACAGATTTCCATGCAGACCGGAGCATCATTGCGGCAAAGCCACGCCAGACCGCAGGTTGCCGCCATGTCCCGACACGATCCCGCCTTTCGCAGCTATCGGCTGGAGGACCGCTATGACGATATCACCGGCCGGGTGTTCCTGACCGGCACCCAGGCGCTGGCGCGGATCATGATGGATCAGGCCCGCCGCGACCGCGCCGCCGGGCTGAACACCGCGGGCTTCGTCTCGGGCTATCGCGGCTCGCCGCTGGGTGGACTGGATCTGGAGCTCTGGCGCGCCCGCAAGCGGCTGGAGGCCGACCGCATCACCTTCATGCCCGCGGTGAACGAGGATCTGGGCGCCACCGCCGTGCTGGGGGCGCAGCAGGCCAGCCTCGATCCCGATTGCGAGGTCGAGGGGGTGTTTTCCATGTGGTACGGCAAGGGGCCGGGGGTGGACCGCTCCGGCGACGCGCTGAAGCACGGCAACGCCTATGGGTCGGCGCCGAAGGGCGGCGTTCTGGTGGTGGCGGGCGACGATCACGGCTGCGTCAGCTCCTCGATGCCGCATCAGAGCGATGTGGCCTTCATGGCCTGGTTCATGCCGACACTGAACCCCGCCTCGGTCGCGGAATATCTGGAGTTCGGCGAATACGGATTTGCGCTGTCGCGCTATTCCGGCACCTGGGTAGGGTTCAAGGCGATCTCGGAAACCGTGGAATCGGCCCGCTCGGTCGACCTGCGCCCGGACCGCCAGTTCACCCTGCCGCCGCTGCCCGCCTATCCCGGCGGGCTGCATGTGCGCGGCGCCGATCTGCCCTCGCCCGAGATCGAGACCCGCATTCAGGCCAAGCTGCGTGCGGTGCGCGCCTTTGCCGAAGCCAATCCGATCGACCGGGCGATCTATAACATTCCGGATGCCCGTTTTGGCTTCGTCACCACCGGCAAGGCGCATCTGGACCTGATGGAGGCGCTGCGGCTGCTGGGGTTGGACGAGACCGCCTGCCGCCGGCTCGGCATCGATATCTACAAGGTCGGCATGGTCTGGCCACTGGCGCGCCGCGACGCGCTGGATTTCGTGCGCGGCAAGGCGGAGGTTCTGGTGGTCGAGGAAAAGCGCGGCATCATCGAAAGCCAGTTCAAGGAATATTTCTACGACTGGCCCGGCGACAAGCCGCAGCGGATGGTGGGCAAATACGACAGCAAGGGCAATCCGCTGATCCCCTGGGTCGGAGAGCTGGACCCGCTGATGCTGGTGCCGGTGGTGGCGGCAAGGCTCAACCGGTTTTTCCCGGAGGAAGGCCTGCCGGAGAAGGCCAGGCGGCTCACCGACACGCCGCCGCGACTGCTCAATGTCGAGGGCGCCAGCCGCACCCCCTATTTCTGCTCCGGCTGCCCGCATAACACCTCCACCCGGGTGCCGGAGGGGTCGCGGGCGGCCAGCGGCATCGGCTGCCACGTGATGGCGAGCTGGATGGATCGCGCCACCGGCGGCTATGCCCAGATGGGCGGCGAGGGTGTGCCGCATGTGGTGGCGAGCAAGTTCAACGGCGGCAAGCATATCTTCCAGAACCTGGGCGAAGGCACCTGGTATCACTCCGGCAGCCTCGCCATCCGCCAGGCGGTCGCGGCGGGCACCAATATCACCTACAAGATCCTCTATAACGATGCCGTCGCCATGACCGGTGGGCAGCCGGTCGACGGGCCGGTCAGCGTTTCGGGCATCGCCCAGACCTGCCGCGCCGAGGGGGTGAGCCGCATCGCGCTGGTCTCAGACGATATCGGCAAGTTCCACCGCGCCGATTTCCCCGCCGGCATCACATTCCACGACCGTGCCGAGCTGGACGCGGTACAGCGCGAGCTGCGCGAGATCCCCGGTGTCACCGTGCTGATCTACGAGCAGACCTGCGCCACCGAGAAGCGCCGCCGCCGCAAGCGCGGCACCATGGCGGACCCGGCGAAATTCGTCTGGATCAACGATCTGGTCTGCGAGGGCTGCGGCGATTGCTCCGTCGCCTCCAATTGCCTGAGCGTCGAGCCGCGCGAAACTCCGCTGGGACGCAAGCGCCGGATCAACCTCAGCTCCTGCAACAAGGATTTCTCCTGCCTGAACGGCTTCTGCCCCAGCTTCGTGGAAATCTCCGGCGGGCGGCGCCGGAAGTCCGCGGGCGCGGCGCTGGATTATCAGGCGCTGACCGCCGCGCTGCCCGGCCCTGGCATCCCGCCGCTGACGGCACCCTATGACCTGCTGGTCACCGGCGTGGGCGGCACCGGCGTCGTGACCGTCGGCGCGCTGATCACCATGGCCGCGCATCTTGAGGGCAAGGGCGCCTCGGTGCTCGACTTCACCGGCTTCGCGCAGAAATTCGGCACCGTGCTCAGCTACATCCGGCTGGGGGCGGCGCCGGAGGTGCTCAATCAGGTGCGGATCGGGCACGGCGCGGCGGATGCGGTGATCGGCTGCGATGTGGTGGTCAGCTCCGCCCCCAAGGCCAGCGCGCATTACCGCTGCGGCACCAGGGTGGTGCTGAACCGGGCCGAGATGCCGACCGGAGATCTGGTGCTGCGCCGCGACGCCGACCTGAAGGTGGACCGCCGCGAGCAGGCCATCGCCGCGGCGGTGGGGGCCGAGAACCTGTCGGCCTTCGATGCCAACCGCGCGGCCGAGCGGCTGATGGGCGATGCGGTCTTTGCCAATGTGATGATGCTGGGCTTTGCCTGGCAGCAGGGGCTGGTGCCGGTCAGCGCCGGGGCGCTGGATCAGGCGATCGCGCTGAACGGCGTGCAGGTCGAGGCCAACCGCGCCGCCTTCGCCATCGGCCGGATCCTGGCCCAGGCGCCGGAGCGGCTGGCCGAGGTCTGGCACGACGAGCGACCTCAGCCGGAGGGGCTGGAGCAGATGATCGACCGGCGCGCGGCCTTCCTCGCGGCCTATCAGAACGCCGCCTATGCCGACCGCTACCGCACGCGACTTGCCGCCTTTCGGGCGCGCAGCGGCGCCCCGGAGGCGCTGATGCGGGCAGCGGCGAGATCGCTGTTCAGGCTGATGGCCTACAAGGATGAATTCGAGGTCGCCCGGCTGATGACCGAACCGGGGTTCGAGGCGGAGCTGAAGCAGACCTTCGAGGGCGATTTCAGGGTGCACTACCACCTCGCCCCGCCGCTGCTGAGCCGGGGGCGCGACGCCCGCGGCCGGCCGCTGAAGCGGCGCTTCGGGCCGTGGATGGGCAAGGGTTTCGGCCTGCTGGCGCGGATGAAGGGGCTGCGAGGCACGCCGTTCAACCCCTTCGGCTACCATGCCGAGGCCCGGCTGCACCGCGATCTGCTGGGCTGGTACGAGGGGCTGATGGAGCGGGTGGCCACCGCCTATGCGCCGGAGCGGGAGGTCGATTGCCTGGCTATCCTCTCTGCCCCCGACGAGATCCGCGGCTATGGCCCGGTGCGGATGCAGGCGGCAGAGCGGGCGCAGACCGGAGTCGCGGCCACGCTGCACCGTCTGGCCTGACCCGGCACCGGAATTTGACACAAATTCCGACCCGAATTCCGACGCGGAATTCGGGGTCCGCCCGGATCGCCCGCCGCCTGGGCCTGGCCTGGAAAATGCGCCATTTTCCAGGCCGTTTTCCGCGCCGGAAAACGGCTTACAGGCCGGCGCTGGGGCGGGCTGCGATGGCGTCGAACCAGGCGCGGGTGGCGGCATTGCCCTCGGGGATGCGGGTCTTGATCACCCGGGCGAAGTCGATGAAGACAAAGCCGGTGATATCGGCCAGGCTGAACCGCTCGCCCGCCAGCCAAGGGCTTTGGCCCAGCCGTTCCTCGATCATGTCGAAGAAGAGCGCCACCCGCGCCCGGCCGCGTTCGGCCAGCTCGGGGATCTGCTCAAAATTCTGCGGCCCGGGGATGGCGCGGCCCTTCATATGCGGGTTGGTGTTGCGCAGCACCTCGGCGATCGGCATGCCGCCCTGCTGCTCGACGATGGCGTTCCACATCATCACCTCGCCCCTCTCCACCGGGGTGGTGCCCAGCAGCGGCGGCTCGGGAAAGCGCGCCTCGAGATAGGCGGCGATGCCGAGGTTCTCGGCCAGCACCGCGCCCTCGTCGGTGACCAGCACCGGGATGGTTCCGCGCGGGTTCATCTGCAGGAACTCAGGTGTCAGTTGCTCGCCCCTGGCGATCGAGATGTCGCGGGTTTCGATCTGGAGCCCCTTCTCGGCGATGAACATGCGCGCCCGGCGCGGGTTCGGGGCGGTGGAGCAGTCGTAAAAGATCATCTGGCGGTCCCTCCTCTGTGCCGCGACACTAGCGGCGGGAGGCCCCGGAGGTAAGAGGCAGCCGCCCGGAGCCCGGGCGAATGCCGTGTCGTCAGTCCGCCACCGGCGCCAGCGCCCGGAAGGCCGAGCGTTCGTAGAGCAGCGGATCGCCCTGACCGAAGCGCGCCTCGCGGATCGCGCCGATATAGACGATATGGCTGCCGGCCTCGATCCGCTCGGTAACGTCGCAGGACAGGCTGAGCAGCGCATCGGCCAGATAGGGCATGCCGTGATCGTCCAAGCGCCAGTCGCCGGTGGCGAATTTCTCCTCTCCGGTCACGCCGCCGGCGCCGGCGAAGCGCAGCGCCAGGTCGCCGGCCTCCTGCCCCAGCAGGTTGACGTTGAAATGCCCGCTCCGGCCGACGCTGGCACAGGTGCCGGTCCGCTGGTTCAGACAGACCAGCAGGCTGGGCGGTTCGGCGGTGACCGAACAGACCGCGGTGGCGGTGATGCCGCGCCGCTCCTCGCCCTCGCGGGTGGTGACCAGAGTCACCACCCCGGGAAAGCGGCTCATCGCCTCGCGGAAGATGTCGGCCGAGATCCCCATGCCCATCTCAGGCCGCCTTGAGGTCCTGCAGATAGGCCGCGGCCTCGGCCGGATCGGCGAACCACGGGAAGAAGTCGCGCGGGTCGTCGAAGCCGTTGGCGATGCGATGGGCCAACTGCGGCACGGCGCAGGCGGTGCCCATGATCTCCAGCACGAAGGGGGGCGGCGGCAGCAGCATCATGTTGGTCCACTGCACCACCCATTGCGCATAGGCCCAATAGGCATCGAACGTGCCCTGCATCCAGGCCGCGTCGAAGGCCGCGTCGCCGTGATCGAGGATGCGTTGCAGGTAGACCGCCGCCGCCTTGGCGGCGTTGTTCGAGCCCTGCCCGGTGATCGGATCGTTCAGGCAGACCGCATCGCCCAGCCCCAGCACCTGCCGGCCCGAGGGCAGCGTGGCGATCGGCTTGCGCACCGTCGGCGGGAAGCGACCGGCGTGGATGCCGTTGTCGTCGGTCAGCTCGATGTCGCAGCAGCGCTCGGCCTCCCACGGCAGGAAGGTCGACAGGATGGACTTCGACACCTCCAGATGCTGCTCGGGCGAGCTCACGTCCTTCCAGCAGTCCATCGGGCCGCCGGGGACGCCTTCGAACACCATGATCTCGCAGGGGCCGGTGGTGGTCAGCGCCGGGAAGACGAAATATTCGCCGACGCCCGGGATCAGGTTGAAGCAGACCGCCGAATGCTCGGCCCGCGGCACCATGCCCTTGACGTAGGTCAGCGCCAGCGCCCGTTGCGGCGCGGCGAAGGGAGATTTCTCGGCGTCGCGTTCGAACAGCGTGCCGATCTCGCCCTTGCCGGAGGCGACGATGACCAGATCGTCCTCGGCCGCATAGGTCTCAAGCTCGGCGATACCGGCGTCGGCGATCACCAGCTCGCCGCTCAGCCTGGTGAATTCGGCCAGCCAGCGCGGCATCTTCACCCGCTGGTCGACCGAATAGGCGTTGCGGTCCAGCCGCCCGACCCAGTCGATCGCCTTGGCACCCGGCTGTTCGGGGTGCGGCACGACAAAGCTGATGCCCTCGACCGGCGGGCAGATGTCCGACCAGAAGTCGATGCCCAGATCGCGCTCATGCTGCACCGAGGCGCCGAACATGCACTGGCTGGACAGAACCTTGCCCTTTTCGATCTCTTCCGCAGTGCGGTTCTGTACCACCCGCACCTGATGGCCGGCCTTCAGCAGGCCGATACCCAGCTGCAGCCCGGACTGGCCGCCGCCGACAATGGTGATCTTGCGCATTTCCTTAATCTCCCGTGTTGGTTTTTCTTGGGTCTTTGTGCCCGGCTCATTCCATCAGCAGCGGAATGGCGGGTTTGGCCTGTTCCGGCCCCATCGCGGTATAGCCGCCGTCGACGCGGATATCGGTGCCGGTGATGAAGCTGGCCTCGTCCGAGCAGAGGAAGAGCACGGTATTGGCCACCTCTTCCGGATCGCCGACCCGGCCCAGCAGGTGAAAGGGCGCGGCAACGCCGTCGGTCTTGGCGCGGTCGCCCCCCGTAAGCTCGTCCATGATGTTGGACCAGGTCCAGCCGGGCGAGACCGCGTTGACGCGAATGCCCTCGGGCGCCAGATCCATCGCCTGATTGCGGGTCAGCTGCAGGATCGCCGCCTTGGACACCGGATAGAGCCAGCGCCCGGTCTGCGCCGCACGGGCCGAGATCGAGCCGAAGTTGACGATGGCGCCCTTGTTCCTGGCCAGTTCCGCCCGCGCCGCCTGCATCAGCATGACCGATCCGACGATGTTCACGTCCAGCGCATCGAGCCATTCGGCGCGGGTCGAGTCGATGCCGTTGTCGAGATAGGTGCAGGCGACGTTGACCAGAAAGTCGATGCGGCCGAATTCGGCCTTGGTGGCCTCGACCAGCGCGGCGATCTGGGCGTCGTCGCGGATGTCGGTGGGCGTGAAGGCCACGCCCTCGCCCGCCAGCGCCGCGCCGGCCTCGGCATTGATGTCGGCCACCATCACCCGCACGCCCGCGTCGCGGAACGCCCGAACCACCGCCGCGCCGATCTTGGTGGCGCCGCCCGGCACGATGGCAACCTTGCCGTCCAATCCTCTCATGAGGTGTCTCCCTGTTTTGTTTTAGGCTTAAAGAAACTCTGCCCAGCCCCTGTGCAGCCCGCTATCCGCATCGCGCAGCCCCTATCCGGATTGCGAAATTTTTTGACCGGCGCGGCCGGGGGCTGTTAGCATCGCCGAATTCTTCTGCTTTCACCCCGATGCGCGTGGAGAGGTCATGGGCAGAACGACAGATGCGGCGCCGCTGTCGGCGCATCAGCTGTTTCGCAGCGACGATCTGGACGAAACCCGCGACCGGGTGGCGCGGGTCTACTGTCCGCATGTGCTGGAAACCATGGGCCGCGACCGGGTCAACGCCCGGCACAACCACATCCGCGGCGAACGGCTGTCGCTGAACTACATGGAATACGGCGCCCATACCCGGATCGAACCGGGCGAGCTGTCCTCCTTCTATCTGATGCAGATCCCGCTGAGCGGCGGCGCCCAGATATCAAACGGGCGCGACAGCTATATCTCCGATCCGCAGGCGGCGGCGGTGCTGAACCCGCACCGGCCCACCTCGATGATCTGGGAGGGGGGTACGCGGCAACTGCTGGTGCAGATCGACCGCGAGGCGCTGCAACGGCTGCTGGGCGATCTGCTGGGCGCGCCGGCCGAGACGCCGGTCAAATTCACCGGCCCGATGGATCTGGACCATGGCGCCGGCGCCGCACTGCGTCAGCTGATCCTGCATCTGGTGACCGAGATCGACGCCGGCCGGTCGACCTTCGGGCAGCGGGGACTGATGAACCGGCAGCTCGAAAGCACCATCATGACCGGGCTGATCGAGGCGCTGGAGAACAATTACTCCAGCTTCCTCGGCCGCCCCGTCAGCGCCGCCGCGCCGCACAAGCTGCGGCTTGCCGAGGAGTATATCGAGGCCAGCCTCGACCGGCCGCTGACGCTGGAGGAGATCGCCCGCGCCGCCGGCACCACTGCGCGCAGCCTGCAGATGGCCTTTCGCCAGTTCCGCGGCACCACGCCGCTGAACTTCCTGCGCGACCGCCGGCTGGAACGGGCCCATCGCGCCCTGATGACACCGCGCCCCGGCACCACGGTGACCGATGTGGCGACCGACTGGGGCTTCACCCATCTGGGCCGGTTTTCGCAGATGTACCGGGCGCGCTTCGGCTGCAGCCCCAGCGAGACCCTGCGTGCAGCGTCGGAGGCCGGACGGCCCCACTGACCTCAGCGCCGGTGCGTCGCCGCCATCCGCGCGGCCTCCTCGTAGATGCCGGTCAGGATAGTCAGCGCCCGGGTCGCCTCGGCCAGCTGCTCGGCAAAGCCCGGCAGGCTGTTGATCCGTTCGATCAGCAGCTTGCGGCGCAGGGCGCTGTAATGATCGGTGACCTGCCGTCCCTCCTCGGTCGCCTGATAGGTCACCCCGGTGCGGCCAGATCCCTGCTTTTCCACCAGCCCGGCGCCGACCAGCTTGCGCAGCGAATACTGGATATTGGGGATGTCGTCGCGGTTGGTCAGCCGCGCCAGCTCCTTGATCGACTTCGGCCGGTCGTTCATCCGGATGATGTGCAACAGCGCGTTCTCCGGCCCGCTGGCCGCCAGATCGCAGACCGAGGCCAGGCATTCCGACTGCCAGCGCCCGAATCCCTCGAACGCCCGCATCAGCGCGAACTCCGTCTCGGTCGTGCTGACCTCGGCCGGGTCCCCCGACAGGTGCCAGAGGAAATTCAAGCCGTCGTCGGAACTGTCTTTTTTTGATGCATTCACAAGCATTTCCCTCCGGAAAGCACCATGCCCGCGGCGGGCGGAGCGGTGCAACTTGATTTTTAAATAGACTTTCAATCGTAAAGTGCACAGTATTTTCCCACTCACAGGGAGATACATGCAATGACAACTAATCTGATGATGAAGAAAGAGGGCTTCAAGCTCGGCACCTTCTCGACCAACTGCTCTTCGGGCATGACGGTGACCAAGGCGCCGGAACGCTGGAAGAACACCTGGGACAACAACCTGCGCCTGGGCAAGATGCTGGACGAGGCCGGCATCGACTTCATGCTGCCGATCGCCCGCTGGATCGGCTACGGCGGCGAGACCGACTTTCACGGCGGCGTGCTGGAGACCATGACCTGGGCCGCCGGCCTGCTGGCCTCGACCCGGAACCTCACCGTCTTCGCCACCATCCACACCGCCGCCAACAACCCGGTGGTGATCGCCAAGCAGATCGCCACCATCGACCAGATCGGCCACGGCCGCGCCGGCCTGAACATCGTCGCCGGCTGGAACAAGCCGGAATACGAGGCGCTGGGTCTGACCCTGCCTGACGATCACGAGACCCGTTACGGCTATGCCCAGGAATGGTTCGACGTGATCCGCAAGCTGTGGTCCTCGGACGCGTATTTCGACTGGGAAGGCACCTATTTCCACCTCAAGCATGTGATGGGCGACCCCAAGCCGGTGAACGGCACGGTGCCGATCCTGAATGCCGCCGGCTCGCCGCAGGGCCGCGACTTCGCCACCGATAACGCCAATTACCTGTTCACCCCGGCGATCGACCTCAGCCGCTCTAAGGACGAGATCCAGGAGCTCAAGGAACAGGCCGCCGGCAAGGGCCGCGATGTCGGCGTGCTGACCTTCAGCCATGTGATCTGCCGCGAGACCGAGGAAGAGGCGCGCGCCTATCAGAAATACATCACCGACGACAACGCCGACTGGGAAGCGGTGGACAATCTGGTGAACCTGCAGTTCGCCCATGCCCACAGCTTCCCGCACGATCTGCTGGCGCAGATCCGCTACCTGATGGCACAGGGCCACGGCGGCTTCCCGCTGGTCGGCACGCCGCAGCAGGTGGCCGAGGGCATCATCAAGCTGCATGAGACCGGCTTCGCCGGCACCACGCTGTCCTTCGTCGATTATGCCGAGGAATTCCCCCTGTTCCGCGACAAGGTCTTGCCGATTCTGGCCGAAGCGGGCATCCGGTAAGGGTGATGAGCCAACTGACCGATCCCGACGCAAAAAGCTTCACAGGCGCGATGCGCGCGCTGGTGGGCAACTGCTCTGTGCTGACCGTGGGCGAGGGCGACGACCGCACCGGCCTGGTCGTCACCTCGGCGATCTCGCTGTCGGCCGAGCCGCCGTTGCTGCTGGCCTGCGTCAACCGCGCCTCCTCCAGCTGGCCGATGTTCGAACGCTACGGGCGCTTCGGCTGGTCCTCGCTGGGGGCGCGGCACCGACCGGTGGCCGAACGCTTCAGCGGCTTCGGCGGGGTGAAGGGACCGGATCGCTACGCCGGCGCCGACTGGGTGACGGCGGTGACCGGCGCCCGGCTTCTGGCCGACGCGCCCGCCGCCTTCGACTGCGAGGTCGAGGAGATGATCGACCGCGCCACCCATTCGATCGTGATCGGCCGCGTACGCGCGCTGCGCTGCACGCCGGATCAGGGGGCGCTGATCTACTGGAACGGCAGCTTCCGCAGCCTGGAGAGCTGAACCCGCCGCCCCGAGACATCCGGTGTCGCCCTTTCGCGGCGCCGGATTGCACCCGGGGTCGTGCGAGATCCACCTCTCCTTCGCGCGGCCCCGCCCACTTCGCCCCCGGGGCTTGCCCCGCGGGGCGCTTTTCATGCCGCAGCCCCCCGGTCCGCGGCCGGCTTTCATCTTGGTTCAAATACCTCCGCCGGAGGCACGCGCCATCAGGCGCGTTCCCGCCGCGACGCTCAGAAGGTCGGCGGGGTGCAGGCGCTGACCACCACGCATTTCTCCGGCCCCACCTGCTTGAACCGATGCGGCTTGCGGCTGTCGAAATAATAGGCGTCGCCGGGGCCGAGGATCTTGCGCTGGTCGCCCACCGTCACCTCGACCCGGCCTGCGATCACCACGCCGCCCTCCTCGGCCTCGTGACCATAGAGCTTGCGGCCGGTGTCGGCACCGATGTCATAGGTCTCCAGCAGGATCATCATCGCCTTGCCGTAGAGCGTGGCGCCCACCTGCTTGAACGACAGCTTGCCCTTGCCGATCTCCACCAGATCCTCGGCGGCGAAGAACACCGTCTGCTCCGCCTCCGGCTCGAAGGCGAAGAACTCGGACAGGCCCACCGGAATGCCGTCAAGGATGCGCTTCAGCGCCCCCACCGAGGGGTTCACCTTGCCCGATTCGATCAGCGAGATGGTGGAGTTCGTCACCTCCACCTTTTTCGCCAGCGCCCGCTGCGACAGGCCGGCGCGTTCGCGCAACAACCGCAGCCGGCGACCGACATCCAGATCGAGACCCTGCCCGGCGTCGTTGCTCATGTTCATTATCCCACAACACTACTCACCTTACCCCACTAATATCAAGCAGATGCGCCCAGCAAAAAACAGACTTTTTTTGCCATAGGGAAACACTAGGCTCTCTGTCTGTCCGGGGACCGCCCGGGCCGGGGCCAGGGCCCCGTTCATTCGAGAGGACATCAGGATGTCGAACGCAGACCTCGCCGCCCGCCGCGCGGCCGCAGTTGCCCGCGGCGTGGGCGTGCAGACCCAGATTTATGCCGAACGCGCCCAGAATGCGGAAGTCTGGGACATCGAAGGCAACCGCTATATCGACTTCGCCGCCGGCATCGCCGTGGTGAACACCGGCCACCGTCACCCCAAGGTGATGGCCGCGGTCGAGAAGCAACTGGGCAGCTTCACCCACACCTGCCACCAGATCCTGCCCTATGAGCCCTATGTGCGTCTGGCCGAACGGCTGAACGATCTGGTGCCGGGCGATTTCGCCAAGAAGACGGTCTTCGTCACCACCGGCGCCGAGGCGGTCGAGAACGCCATCAAGGTCGCCCGCGCCGCCACCGGCCGCAGCGCCATCATCGCCTTTGGCGGCGGCTTCCATGGCCGCACCTTCATGGGGATGAGCCTGACCGGCAAGGTCGCGCCCTACAAGATCGGCTTCGGCGCGATGATGCCGGATGTGTTCCACATCCCCTTCCCGGTCGAGCTGCACGGCGGTTCGGTCGCCACGACGATGGACATGCTGGAGCGCCTGTTCAAGGCCGACCTCGACCCCGCCCGCGTCGCCGCCATCATCATCGAACCGGTACAGGGCGAAGGCGGCTTCTACCCCGCGCCCGCCGAGCTGATGCGCGCGATCCGCAAGCTCTGCGACACCCATGGCATCGTGATGATCGCCGACGAGGTGCAGACCGGCTTCGCCCGTACCGGCCATATGTTCGCCATGGAAGGCTATGACGTCGCCGCTGATATCACCACCATGGCCAAGGGTCTGGGCGGCGGCCTGCCGATCTCGGCCGTCACCGGCCGGGCCGATCTGATGGACGCCGCCGGCGTCGGCGGTCTGGGCGGCACCTATGGCGGCAACCCGCTGGGCGTCGCCGCCGGCAATGCGGTGCTCGACGTGATCGAGGAGGAAGACCTCTGCGCCCGCGCCAACGAACTGGGCGCACGGCTGCGCCAGCGGCTGGAAGCGATCCGCGCGACCACGCCGGAACTGATCGACGTGCGCGGCCCCGGCATGATGGTGGCGGCCGAGTTCAACACCGCCGACGGCAGCAAGCCGGATGCGGAGTTCACCAACCGGGTGCGGATCGAAGCCGAGAAACGCGGCCTGATCCTGCTGACCTGCGGCGTCTACGGCAACGTCATCCGCTTCCTCGCGCCGCTGACCGTGCAGGACGAGGTCTTTGCCGAGGCGCTGGACATCCTCGAAGACGCGATCAAAGCCGCGAAGGACGCCTGAACATGCTGGACAAGACCGACTTTCCCGCCGCCCGTCCGCTGAAGGACCCGAGCCTGCTGGAAACCCGCGCCTATGTGAACGGCGAATGGATCGCGAAGGACAAGACCTTCGCGGTCTATGACCCGGCCACCGGCGCCTGCATCGCCGAGGTCGCCGATCTGGACGCCACCGATGCTGCCGCTGCCATCGACGCCGCCCATGCCGCGCAACCCGCCTGGGCCGAATGGACCGGCAAGGAACGCGCCGCGGTGCTGCGCAAATGGTTCGACCTGATGGTCGAGAACGCCGACGATCTGGCCACCATCCTCTGCGCCGAAATGGGCAAGCCCTGGCCGGAATCGCGGGGCGAGGTGCTCTATGGCGCCTCGTTCATCGAGTGGTTCGCCGAGGAGGCCAAGCGCATCTATGGCGATGTTATCCCGGGCCATCAGCGCGACAAGCGCATCGTGGTGCTGAAACAGCCGGTGGGGGTCGTGGGTTCGATCACGCCGTGGAACTTCCCCAATGCGATGATCGCGCGCAAGGTCGCCCCGGCGCTGGCCGCCGGCTGTTCCTTCGTCGCCCGCCCGGCCGAGCTGACGCCGCTGTCGGCGCTGGCGATGGCGGTGCTGGCCGAGCGTGCGGGCGTGCCCGCCGGCATCTTCAACGTGATCCCGGGCAGCGATGCCGCCGGCGTGGGGCAAGAGCTTTGCGCCAACCCGAAAGTGTCGAAGATCACCTTCACCGGCTCGACCCGGGTGGGGCAGATCCTGATGCAGCAATGCGCCCCCACCATCAAGAAGATGTCGCTGGAACTGGGCGGCAACGCCCCCTTCATCGTCTTCGACGACGCCGATCTGGATGCGGCGGTCGAGGGCGCGATGATCGCCAAGTACCGCAACAACGGCCAGACCTGCGTCTGCGCCAACCGGATCTATGTGCAGGCCGGCGTCTATGACGCCTTCGCCGCCAAGCTGAAGGAAAAGGTCGGCACGCTGAAGCTGGGCAACGGGTTTGACGAGGGCGTGACCACCGGCCCGCTGATCTCGGAGGCCGCGCTCGCCAAGGTCGAACGCCATATCGCCGATGCGGTCGAACAGGGCGCCGAGGTGATCGAGGGCGGCCAGCGGTCGAACCTGGGCGGCACCTATTTCCGGCCCACTGTGCTGACCGGCGCCAAGCCGGGCATGGCGGTGGCGAAGGAAGAGACCTTCGGCCCGCTCGCGCCGCTGTTCAAGTTCGAGGACGAGGCCGAGGTCATCGCCATGGCGAATGACAGCGACTTCGGTCTGGCCTCCTACTTCTACAGCCGCGACATGGCCCGGGTCTGGCGCGTCGCCGAGAAGCTGGAAAGCGGCATGGTCGGCATCAACACCGGCCTGATCTCGACCGAGGTGGCGCCGTTCGGCGGCATCAAGCAGTCGGGTCTGGGCCGCGAAGGTTCGAAATACGGGATCGAGGACTACCTCGAGATCAAATACCTCTGCCTGGGCGAGATCGCCTGACAGACCGGCACCTCGCGGCGGTTCGCATGTCTCCCCTTCGGGCCGCCGCAACTCTGTCGATCCACGAAACCGATCGGATCGCCGCGCCCCCACCCGGGGGCGCGTTTTTCGTTCCGGGCCGGCTTACGCCAGATACTGGCCGCCGTTCGCGGTCAGCGTCGATCCGGTGATGAAACCCGCGTCGTCCGAGGCCAGGAAGACCACGCAGCGCGCGATATCCTCGGGCGCGCCCAGATGGCCCACCGGGATCTGTGCGGTGATGGCGTCGCGGATGTGCTGTTCCACCGCCATCACCATATCGGTGGCGATATAGCCCGGGCAGATCGCGTTGACGGTGATGCCGGCGCGCGCGCCCTCCTGCGCCAGCGCCTTGACGAAACCGATGTCGCCGGCCTTGGCGGCGGAATAGTTGGCCTGCCCGGCCTGCCCCTTCTGCCCGTTGATCGACGAGATACAGACGACACGGCCGAACTTGCGCTCGCGCATCCCGGCCCAGACGTTATGGGTCATGTTGAAGGCGCCGGTCAGGTTGGTGTCGATCACCTCGCGCCACTGCTGCGGCGTCATCTTGTGGAAAAAGGCGTCGCGGGTGATGCCGGCGTTGTTGACCAGCACCGAAACCGGGCCCAGCGCCGCCTCGACCTCGGCCACGCCGGCCGCGCAGGCCTCGTAATCGGCCACCGACCATTTGAAGGCGGGAATGCCGGTTTCCTCGGTAAAGGCCGCCGCTGCCGCGTCGTTGCCGGCATAGTTCGCCGCCACGCTATAGCCCGCGGCCTTGAGCGCGATGCTGGTCGCCCGACCGATGCCCCGGGTCCCGCCGGTGACGATTGCAACTTTGGTCATTGTCCTCTCCTCTTCAATGACGACGGCCCGACCATCAGGCCATCGCGGAAAAATGCTGTGGGCTTGGATGACCGCTACGGCGCGGACCTGCGGCTGCAGAGAGTGTCGGCGGATTGCGGCATCGGCCCCTCGGCTGTGTCAGATCTGCATCCCGGCACGGGATGTTCCGGCGCTGCATAGGCCGCGCCTGTGACATCCGGTTGAAGGCCCGCACCGCATCCCGCCGCCTCAAGCCGCCCCCTGTCCCATGGCATCGCGCCGCACCGCCCCCGTTCAGCCATAAGTTGAACGCATCCTGTCGTGGCGGGTCAAGCCAATGCAACAGCGAAAGAATATCGGATTTTCCCGACCGCACCGCGCCACACCGCCGCAACCGGCGCGCCCGATTTCAGGGCAGCCCTGCCCGGTTTGGCGTCATGACAAAGACGCCCGGCTGCCGCGCCAGCACGACAGGACCGGACGCCGCCCTGCGGCCCCGGTCTGCTGCGATATCGGTGCGATGGTGCGGCCATGCCGCGCGTGGCAAGCGGCGCGGCGAGAGACCCGCCCGCCGCCCGCCGCGGTCAGAGCTTCATGGTGCCGGTGTCCATGAAGCGCTGATGCCAGGACAGCGCCTCGCGCGGGATCGAGGGCGCGTGCTGGCCGAAGGCCTCCTTGCGGGCGCGCGCCATGTAATCCTCAAGCATCGGGCGATAATAGGGATGGGCGCAGTTCTGCACGATCAGCTTGGCCTTCTGCTTGGGCGACAGCCCGCGCAGGTCGGCCAGCCCCTGCTCGGTCACGATGACCTGCACGTCCTGGCTGATATGGTCGGTATGGGCGACCTGCGGCACGATGGCCGAGATCGAGCCGCCCTTGGCGGTCGAGGGCGTCATGAAGATCGAGACATAGGCGTTGCGGGCGAAATCCCCCGATCCGCCGATGCCGTTCTGGATCTTCGAGCCCATCACATGGGTCGAGTTCACGTTGCCGTAGATATCGGCCTCGATCAGCCCGTTCATGGCGATGCAGCCCAGCCGCCGCACCAGCTCCGGGTGGTTCGAGATATCCTGCGGCCGCAGGATCAGCTTGTCGCGGAAGAAACCGGCATTCTCGTTGAGATAATGCGCCTTTTCCGGCGACAGCGAGAACGCCGTGGCCGAGGCCACGCGCAGCGTGCCGGCCTCGATCATATCCAGCATGCCGTCCTGGATCACCTCGGTGAAGGCGGTCATCTGGTCGAAGGGCGTGTCGATCAGCCCGGCCATCACCGCGTTGGGGACATTGCCCACGCCCGATTGCAGCGGCAGCAGGCTGTTGGGCAGACCGGCGCGCTTGGCCTCCCATTTCAGGAACTCGAGGATATGGCCGGCGATCGCCCGGGCGTTGTCGTCCGGCGCGCTGAAGGGCGCGTTGCGGTCCGGCGCGTCGGTCTCGACGATGGCCACCACCTTGGCCGGGTCGATGCGGAAATGCGGCTGGCCGATGCGGTCGTCGGGTCGCACCAGCGGGATCGGCACCCGATGCGGCGGCAACGCGGTGCCGTAATAGATGTCATGCATCCCGTCCAGCATCGGGCTCTGCCAGCGGTTCACCTCAAGGATGACCTTATCCGCCAGCTCCAGCCAGGTCTTGTTGTTGCCGATCGAGGAGGAGGGGATCAGCTCGCCCTCGGGCGAGATGCCCGAGATCTCGATCACCGCGACATCGAGATGGCCGAGGAACCCCTGCCAGGCCATCGGCGCCACCTGACTCAGGTGCAGGTCGAAATATTCCATCTTGCCCGCATTGATCTTCTCGCGGGCGATGGGGTCGGAATTGTAGGGCAGCCGGAATTCGATGCTGTCGGCCTTGGCCAGCGCCCCGTCCAGTTCCGGCCCGGTCGAGGCGCCGGTCCAGACCTTGACCTTGAACGGGTTGCCCTTGGCGTGTTCCGCCTCGATCCGGCTGGCCAGCGCGGTCGGCACCGCCTTGGGATAGCCCGAGCCGGTGAAGCCGCTCATGCCGATGGCGTCGCCATTGCGGATGAATTCTGCCGCGGTCGCCGCATCCACGATCTTGGAGCGGAA
Organism: Pseudodonghicola sp.; assembly: GCA_050177915.1. Classification (GTDB taxonomy): domain Bacteria; phylum Pseudomonadota; class Alphaproteobacteria; order Rhodobacterales; family Rhodobacteraceae; genus Pseudodonghicola. Next base: position 17,108 of record JBFXGQ010000015.1, read on the forward strand.
CGTACCGGATGCGATGCGTTCGTGAAGCGTCATATATCCCCTCCAGCATGTGTCGCAGGTTCGTTACAGGCGGCGGCGGGATGAAAACAATAGGCGTTCAGATCAGAAAAACAGCGAAACCCCCGGTATGGGCCCAGATCCGGGGGTATGGGGATCAGGTATGCGTATTTCGCATAACTGACGACGATCTATGCGTGCCCAGCGCATCTAGCGACGATTGCCGAGTCCGCCGCTCCGCAGGAGGGGGCCGAGAATCACAAAAGGGGAGCAGACCGCCACAGGAGCATGCCGGCCCTTGCCGGAAACGGCATTTCGGCCGCCTCCCTCAGCCGCAATGCCCGCAGGCAGACACAGGCGGCACGGCGGTCGCGCCGTCCGATCCGGCCGGCCAATGGACCGCAGTCCGGAAAGGCCCTGCATGCGTCTCCTCCGACAGTTGTCGCATCGCCCCGGATCACGAGGCAACGCGCGCCCTCCGGCAAGCCGATGGCGATCCCGGGCGGCGTCCTCGGTCTCGAAGAAACCCGGGGGGTCGAAGATGCCCGCGTTGTTGATCAGGATATCCCCATCGCCCGCGGCATGCGATGGCGGCGGCCTGGCCGATCCCCTTGGTCGAGCCGGTGATCCGCGCGGTCTTGCCGGTCAGGCCGATCATCATTGCGTCGGCCGTTTCCGGATCAGCTCTGCCACGGCCCTTGCGATGGCACGGTTGCCTTCGGCGCCCGGGTGCAGGTGGTCGCCGCTGTCATGCGCCGGATTCAGGCGCATGTCGTCGTCGGGGGCCGCCAGCAGCCGGTCGAAATCCACCAGCCCGTCGACGTCGATGATGCCACCGTCAAGGTCCGCCCGCCGCAGCAGGTCATTGAAGTCGCGACGCAGCGCGTCCTTTTCCGGGCTCCAGTAGCTGGCCTCCATCGGCGTGCCGGGCAGCGCGCCCTTGAAGGGCGGCACGGTGCCAACGATCAGCGTCATGCCCTGCGCATGGACCTTGGCCGCGACCTGCTGAAGGCCGTTGCGCAGACGGTCCAGCTGCATCGGGACCTCCTCCGGCGCGAAGGGCGAGCCGGGCCAGGCAATGTCGTTCGTTCCGATCAGCAGCACCAGCGTGTCCGCCCCCGGCAAGGCCAGTGCGTCCTGCTCCAGCCGCGCCAGCACGCTTTGCCCCATGCCGTCGGACAGCAACCGCCCGCCGGAGATGCCCGCGTTCACGATCGCGATCCCCTCGTCGGCGAGGCTGCGCGCCAGAAAGTCCGGCCAGCGCGCCAATCCATCCATCGGGGCGCCGTTACCATCGGTGATCGAATCGCCCATGGCGACCACCACGGACCGCGCCGGACGATCGGACAGGACGGCACTCAAGGTGATCCGGGCCGGCATGTCGGCCAACACCTCAGGGGACGGGACATCCGCGTCGATCACATAGCTGGTCTCGCGCGCGTCCCAGTGAAAATCCTCGGCCACGGCCACGGCCCCGTAGGTCAGCGTCGCCGCGATGCGCGTCCCCGCCGCGACCGGCAGCCTCACCGGGTCCGAGACCGCCCGCGCCCCCGGCGCGATCACGATCCCGGGCCGACCGCCGAACAGCACCGGCTCGGCCCCCTCGGTTCCGGCGGCGCCCGCGCTCAGCCCCAGCGAGGCGGCATCCACCGGCAGGGGCCGTGTGCCGTGGAGGTTCGACAGCACCAGTCTCAGCCGCGTGGCGGGATAGCCCACCGTCAGCGGCTGGCGGATGGTGGTGCCCGCGATGCGCTCCGGCAGGCCGGTGGCAAACACCGACGTGTCGGTCCAGACCTTTTGCGGGGCGGCCATCCAGACCGGGGTCCAGGGGTCGGCCGACGCGGGCACGATCATCGCGGCCAGCGCCAGGGCGGCGGAGGTCTGCAGAAGCGTCTTCATGTCAGGTCCTTTCGGGGAGAAACGCCATGGCCAGCGCGACCATCGGCAGAAGCGCCGCGAGCGGCAGGAGCGTGGCAAGCCCCGCACCGGAGGAGAGCAGGACGCCTCCGAGCCAGGCGCCGATGGCATTGCCGAGGTTGAAGGCCGATATGTTCAGCGTCGCGCCCAGCCGGTCCGCGCCCTCGGGGCTGCGGGCCATCATCCGGGCCTGCAAGGGGGCCACGGTCGCGAAGGCGAGGAAGCCGAAGCTCCCCATGGCGAGGGCGGTGGCACCGGGCAGGATGCCCCAGAGCCCCAGCAGCCCCAGCGCCAGTCCGGCCAGCGACAGCGGCACCGCGGCGGCGGGCTGACGGTCCGCCAGCCGCCCGCCGGCGATGTTCCCCGCGACCAGCCCGAGGCCGACCAGCAAGAGGTATGGCGCCACCCGGGACCCGGCGACCCCGGCCACATCCGTCAACAGCGGCGTGATATAGGTGAAGACCATGAAGACGCCGGAATAGCCTGCCACCGTCATGGCCAGCGCCTTCAGCGGCGCCGGCTTCAGGAACCCCGCCAACTGGCCATAGCCCAGCGGCTGGCCCACCGCCGTCCGGGGCACCCAGGTGGCGATGCCGGCAAAGGCCAGCAGCCCGATCCCCGAAACCGCCCAGAACGTCGCCCGCCAGCCGAAGGCCTGTCCCAGCCACGTCCCGAAGGGCAGACCCAGCACCGTGGCGAGCGTCAGCCCGGTGAAGATCATGGCGATGGCCGAGGCCTTGCGCTCGGGCGGGACCAACCCCTGCGCGACCACCGATCCGGTGCCAAAGAAGGTGCCATGGGCAAAGCCCGTGATGATCCGCGCGACGAGGACCAGCGCAAAGCCCGGCGCCAGGGCACAGAGCAGGTTGCCCGCCGTGAAGATCGCCATGAGCATCAGGAGAACCGACCGGTTCGGCAGCCGCGCCGCGAGCACCGCCAGCAGCGGGCCGCCGAAAGTCACGCCCAGTGCATAGCCGCTGATCAGCAGGCCGGCGGTGGGCAGGCCGGTGCCGAGGTCCTGCGCGACCTGGGGCAGCAGCCCCATGATCACGAATTCGGTCAGCCCGATGCCGAAGGCACCGAGCCCGAGCGCCGCCAGCGGGGCCGTGCTCTTTCCCCGCCGCGTGTCGCTCTCGCGGTCTGCAATACTTGCCATCTGTCCTGCTCCGATAAGTGTCCCGGAATAGGTGGCAGGCTCTTTCCTGTGAATGAATTGCGGCTAGAGTAACAACACTTGTGCCATGAATTCACGAAAGGTCGCCATGCGAGAGATCAATCGCCTGCAGGAAATGGAGGTCTTCCTCGCCGTGGTCGACGAGGGCAGCT
>JBFXGQ010000016.1:0-20098 GCA_050177915.1 Pseudodonghicola sp.
TACGCCCCGGAAGTGTCTGGGCTGGAAGACCCCAGCAGAGGTCTTCCGAGAGAAAATGATGGAGGAGAGCGGCCCCCGACCCTACCCTCGCAGGCAATAGGAGTCGCACTTCAGGTATCGCTCACACGGGCGCAGGCCCATTACGACCCCACCTACCGGGCCTGCTCCGACCGCTTCGGCGCCGATGTCATCCGCCGCATCTGGCGCCACGCCTGACCGGCGGGCGGAACGAAAAATGCGGCGGTGGATCCCCACCGCCGCATCGGTTGCTGACGTCCTTGCGGATCAGACGATGATCAGATCCGCCTCCAGGCCGACGGTGCTGGTCACGCCCAGCAGGGTCACCGTATTGTCGCCGCCGAAGTCGAAGACGACGCTGGTGCCATTGACCGACGCATAGGTGCTGACCACCTCGGCCGCCGTCAGGCCGCCGCCCCAGATCGCATCGTCGAAGCTCAGCTTGTCCTCGCCGGAGGTGAAGTCCGTGACGATGTCGATGCCGAGGTCGGGAGTGAAGATGAAGGTATCCGCCCCCTCGTCGCCGGTCAGCGTATCGTTGCCGAACGACCCTTTCAGCACGTCGGCGCCGGCGCCGCCGAACAGGATGTCGTCGCCCCGGGCGCCACGCACCACATCGTTGCCGCCATCGCCGTAGATCACATCCGCGCCGGTGTTGCCGATCAGGTCGTCGGCCCCGACACCGCCGTAAATCGTGTCGCGGTTGGCGCCACCCGAGATCACATCGTCGCCGAGGCCGCCGTAGATCACGTCGTCGCCGTCCTCGCCGAACAGGGTGTCGTCGTCCTGGCCGCCGCGGATCAGGTCATCGCCGGTGCCGCCGTAGACGACGTCGTCGCCGCCCAGAGCCAGGACCACGTCGTCGCCGCCCAGAGCCATGATGATGTTCTTGTAATCATCGCCCACCAGGCGATCCGGGCCTTCGGTCCCGATGATCGTATTGGCCGGCCGCACCGAGGAGCTCTGGGTCGAGGTGTAGAAGCTTTCCGCCCCCAGCGCCTCGGTCACCCCCCGCAGCGTGACGATCTCATGGCCGTCGACCGAGATCACCAGGTTGCCGGCGATCACGGTCTGGCCGATGTTGGTGGTCGCCATCGCGGTGTCGAGGGTGATGTTATCCGCCCCCAGACCGATCAGGCCCAGCATGTCCTTGCCGACGGTGAAATCCGCGACGACCGAGCCGCCGATGATCTCGCTCGGATCGTGCGCCCCGTAGGACAGGATGAACAGGTCGCTGCCGGCGCCGCCACGGAAGTAGTTGTCGCCCTGACCGGCGAGATAGTCGTCGCCGACACCGCCGCGGACGACGTCGGAGACATCGGCGATGGCGATCTCGTCATAGGTCATCCGCACTTCGGCGCTGTAGAGCGTCGCCGGCTTGATGTCGCCCTTGAAATAGACCGCCAGATCGAGGTTCTCGGTCATGTTGACGCCGTTGGGGGACACCGTCCCGGCCAGGTTCTGCCAGCCGGCGCTGACCGACATCGGCGAGAACGGCGCTTTCCAGTCCAGCAGGTTGATGACGGTCTGCGTCTCGGCGCCGACCTCGTATTTCAGCTCGTCCTTGGTCGGCGGCGGCGGCAGGCTCGGGTCGAGCGGAATGTCGACCGCCGGCAGGTCCTGGCCGTATTTGTCGGCCAGCAGGCGCCAGCGCGGACCGGAGCCGACATATTCGGTGCCGTCCTCGTTGAGCACCGGCTCGAAGGGCTCGCGGTCCATGGTGGTGTACCAGGCGTTGGTGAAGCCCTGTGCGCCGTCGGCGGCGCCGAGCGCGGCCAGATCGCTGTTGGCCCAGGCATCCGCCAGCAGGTCGTCGCGCAGGATGGTGCCCGCCTCGTAGAGGGTGCCGTCGCCGGCATAGTAATCGTCGGTCGAGACCCAGACCTCGCGCGGGCCTTTGCCGTCGAGGTTGTAATCGGCGATCACCTCATAGGTCGGCAGCGTGCCGGTCGCCGCCTCGTTCTCGAGATCCTCGGGACGCAGCTGGTCGTTGGGGTTGTTGGTGATGGTGTGATGCACCACCAGCTCTGCCGCGGTGATCTTGTAGAGCGGCTGCAGATCGTCCTCGTCGGCGCGATCGCTCCATTCGTCGGGCAGCGCCAGCTCGGCTTCCAGCCGGATGTCGTTCGGCCGCTTGACCGTGTTGCCCCAGCGATAGAGCAGCTTGCCATCGTCCTTCACCGTCACCGAATAATCGGTGCTGGCGGCGATGTCGTATTCGATCGTGCTCTCGTTCGGGTTGAGGATATCCTTGATATCCACCACGCCGTCCTGGTTCTCGTCGTGGATGGTGATCGGCTTGTTGGCGCCGTCGACGGCGGTGCCCGCCAGCAGGTCGGCGATCGCCAGCCCGTCGTACTGACCGCCGATGACGATCAGATTGTCATCCAGCTGGTAGACCGCATCGGGGTCACCCGGATAGGCCTGGTCCGACAGGATGTGCTGCATCACCACGTAATGCTCGGTCGAGGCCTTGACCGTATTGCCGCCCAGACCGGACAGCCAGGTGCCCAGCAACGCCGGGGTCTTGAAGGTATCGGTGGGAGAATCGGAGACCACGACGCCGATCTGCTCGCCGCCCGAGGTCAGATCGCCGATCCAGCCTTCCTCATAGATACCGTCGGAGAAATCCTTGGCGACCGCACCGGAGAAATCGGTGACGACCCAGCCGAATTCGCTGTTGATCGGATAGAGGGCCACGCCCTCCTTGGTGATCGTGGGCGTTGCGGAGAAATCGACCACGGGCATTTCGCCCGGCAGGACATCCCCCTGGGTCAACCCGCCGAAGGTGCCTGTCACGTCATTCGTGCTGAAGACATGCGTGAAGGTGTAATCGGGGTTGGTAATAAGCGGTTGGTCTACGTCTTGGGCCGACGCGGGGTCTATCATAATTGCCATGTCATGCTCTTCTTGGTGGTATGGGTCCTGGCGAAAATCGTCTGAGTTTTTGCCACCATCTTGGGATGAACGGGGCACGCTCAACCTTCCGGTAAGCGAACCTAACATTCGCATTATGGCATGTCACCGATTTGTTAGACGCCGCTTCGTCAGGGCAACAGCGGTGCCGGAACGGCCGAAAAGATACGGATAAAATACAGGAAAGAGCCGCAAAAAGATCCGGAATGCCGGGCCGGTCGATGCCGCGGCCGGCGCGCCGGAAGCGGGGGCGGGTGCAGGGACGAGGCGGCGCCGTGCCAGGCCGTCGCCGGGTGCCGGGCGGCTGGCAAAACATCTTTTATTTATAGTTATTTACCACATTTTTTCGAGGAATTGCCCCGGGCCACCCCGGGCCGGCGCGGCTGTCGCCGCGCGGCGGCTGCCCGGGCGGGACCCGCATCCGGCCGGCCGCCTGCCCCGGCCCCGGGCCGGTCCGACCCGCTCCGGCCATCGCCCGCGGCCGGAGCGCAAGGGGGGTGCGCAAGGGGGGTGCGTCATTTTGACATCCTCGGCGCGCCAGGATCGGCCCCCGCCAGAACCCAAACGCGAAAAGGCAGGCTGCCCGCGGACAGCCTGCCTTGATCTCATCCCACCGCATCGCAACCTCGGACCCTGCGGCCCGAAGCGGATTACTTGGTGGTGGTGGTGGTGCCGTTGTTGTTGTCGTCCGACAGCGCCACGCCCAGGAAAACGAGGCCCATCGCGATGCCCCCGGCGGCAGCCGGGGTGAGCGTGCCCAGACCGAGGCCCAGGTTGGTGGTGCCACCGCCCTGCACCGGATTCGGCGGGGTGGCTTGTGCGAAGGCAGCGCTCGACAGACCCAGGGTCGCGGCGACCGCAACAGCAATCATCTTTTTCATAATCCCAAACTCCTTGCGGATGAACTTGGTTCAAGCCTTAACGCAGATTCCCATTCATTTCAACGCGGCTGTCGCCGGCGCGATGATCTCCGCCGCATTTTTTCGCGGCTGCGGCGAACCTGTGCTCATTTCGTCACCCGGCGCAGCCGCAGATAACCCACATAGGGGCCGGCCCATTGCCGCGACTGCCAGACGATGCCGCTGCCGGCATCGGTCCAGTAATCGTTCACCACCCGGCCGCCGCCGCCCTCGCAGCGCTGCTGCAGGTGCCGCGTGGCCTGACGCTGGCCGAGAATCTCGATGGTCTCGGACCCCAGGTCGGCCAGATCGCAGCTCAGCGCCAGGGGGCTTTCGCGGTAATCGAGATCCCGAATCATCTGCACCTGGGCGCCGCCGCCGGCGGGGCCGGGGCGATTCTCGGCGACCTCGACCTGGCTGGACAGCAGATCGCCGCCCAGCCCGCGGGTGGCGATCACCAGACCGTTGCGGGTGGTCAGGCTGACGTTGCCGTCCTCGGTGCTCCAGACCTCGATCAGCCCGGGATCGCTGTCGTGCCGCACCAGCGTGCGCAACAGATAGGCGGTCATGTCGTCGCGCCGCTCCACCGTGACCTCGGTCAGGGTCAGCCCGGTGGCCTCCAGCTGCGCCCGGCTCAGCGCCGGGGCCGACGCCTGGCCGTCGCGCAGGCGCGCCGCCATCCGGCCGGCGCCGCCCCGCGCCGCCTCCAGGATCTGCAGCTGCACCGGCGTGGCGTCGGTGCCGCCGCTGCAGCCCGCCAGCCCCAGCAGCGCCACGGCCAGCGCCGCGACCAGTCCCGCCCTGCCCCGGATCACCCGCGCGCTCATTCCCAGACCCTCGCCCATTCCTGATCCAGCCCGCTGCGATGCGCCTCGCGCACCTGGTCATAGAGCCGGCCCGGCACATTGACCCGCTGGCCGCCGTCGCGCTGCACCGGCCGGATCATCAGCCCCAGCCCGGCACGGCTGGGCTTGCCCAGCAGCGTGCTGATCGGCATCCGGAAGCGGATGCCCTTGTCGAAGGAGCCCTCGCCGAACTGCTTGGCCGAGACATCGGTCAGGGTGAAGAAGCCGCCGAAGCTCCAGCCGTTGGCGAACACCCGATCCACCGAGAAGGTGGCGCCGGTATCGCCGGCCAGATAGCGGCCGACGTCGATCTGCGCCTCGTAGCCGCCGCCCAGATCGGCATAGGCCGAGGCATGGCCGGTGAAGACGCGGTAGTCCCGGAACCCGAAGCGCTGGTCGTAATCGCGCTGCAGCACGTAATTGCCCTCGAGCCCCAGCCCCAGCCAGCTGCCCACCGGCTTCCACAGGATCTCGCCCGAGACGCCGCCGAACATCGATTCGAAATAGCCCGCCGAGATCCGCGCATAGAGGTTGCGCCCCGGCCGCCACTGCCGCGCCACATAGAGCTCCTCCAGCGTGGTGCCATATTGCGCATAGAGCGTCGCATCGGTGCGCACATGCGGCAGCAGCGAATTCGACAGCCGGCCGTCCTTGATGTTGCCCCAGACCCGCTGGCGGATCTTGCCCGAGACGCGCCAGCCCGGTGCCGGCCGCCAGGTGGCGCGCAGATCGGCGCCGAGATCCAGCCGGAACGGCAGCGAGGGATCGAAATAGGAGGGCGCGAAATACTGCACCACCGACCAGCTGAAATCGGGATAGAGATCGGCCCCCTGCATCGCCTGCGCCCCCGGCGCCGCCGCCGCATCGGCATAGCCCGCCACCGCCTGCAGCGCCTGGGCGCTGCGGGGATCGAATTCCAGCGCCTCCAGGTCCGAGCGCCGCAGGATCACCGCCGACAGCGCCATGCCGTCCGACACCGGCACCAGGCGGAAGGTCTCGACCGAGGCCGGCATGGTCGCCGCCAGCGCCCGCGCCGCCCGCCCCACCGCCGCCATCTGGGCGGTGTAGCGCGGGTTGCGATAGCGCAGCTCGGCCTGCGTTGCGCTGACCTCGAGCGATTCCAGCACCAGCCCGTCGCGCTTCAGCGCCTCGCCCAGCCGGTCGCGCAGCCCCAGCCGGGTCTCCAGGCTGTCGGCCCAGGCGACGTCCCAGCCCTCGGGCGGGCCGGCCCAGTCGCGGCGCGGCCGGATCGGATAGGGCGCCGGCACCACCAGCCGGGTGACCGGCCGGCGCGGGTTCAGCTGGAACTGTGCCGACAGGCCGACCTCGGTGCCATACATGTAATAGGCGCCCAGCCGGGTGGTGTCGGTCCATTGGTATTCGACGCCGAAGTTGAACGGCGAGCGTTTCTTGAAAACCGAGGTCTTCTGCGTCTCGGTGACGTAATCGTCCGAGGAATATTCGACCTTGAAGCCGAGCCGGTCGTTGGCCCGCCATTCGATGCCGCCGAACAGCGCATAGGGGCCGCGGAACCACTGGTCATAGGCCGGTTCGCCGCCCAGGCTGGTGCCGCCGGAATAGGCCGGGCGTTTGCCGAAGGAGCCGATGCTGTTGTACGAGCCGAGCCGGCCCCAGCCGATGCCGCCGGTGACGATCAGCCGGCCGCCGTCGCGGGCGCTGCCCCAGACCGCCGGGGTGCGGATGGTCTTGCTGGCGACGAAATATTCGGCGCCGAACAGGCCGGTGCCGGCGAAGTCGCGCAGCCCCATGGCGATCGCCGGCCGGTAGCGCCCCTCGCTCAGCAGCCGGAACCGGGCGTCGAAGTTGCGGTCGTAATAGGTCTTGAACCCGTAGAGGTTCCAGTTCTGGATGCCGTGGTAGCGGAAGCTGACCGACATCCAGGGGAAGGCCTGGAAGTTCAGCGTCATCCGGGTCTGGCCGCCGAAATGCGCGATGGTGGAGGCGAATTGCCCGTCCGGCATCATCTCGCCCGAGGGCATGTCGATCAGCCCCGGCGCGCCGTAGAAGCTGAGGCTGGGCGCCGGCAGCGGCTTGAAGCTGGGCTCCTGCGAGCCGATCTCGGGCGGCAGCTCGGTGCCCGCGTCCACCAGGGTGAACAGCGGCTCGGCGGCGGCCGCGCCGGCGCTCAGCAGCCCGGCGGCCAGCGCCAGCCGCGCCACCGCTCTCGGGGCGGCGCCCCCGCGTCGACGCGGCAGCCAGTGCAGCGGGCGGCACAGGGAAAGAATCGGCAGGGGCATGGGTTCGGCCTGTCTCCAAGGTCCCGCAGGTTACAGCACAAAGCCGCGCGGCGGATCAACGCCAACCGCGCCCGGAGCCTGCCGCGCCGCAGCAAGCGCGGCTTTGCGGTGACAGCCCACCGGCGCCATCCCGATCACGATGCGGTCATGAGCTGCGGCGCCCGGCCTCGCCGGGCACATAGCCCTCGACCCAGCGGGTGATCACCGCGCGCGCGGCGCTCTCGTCGCCGGCGGCCAGCGCCTGGCGCAGCCCGCGCAGCACGCCCGCCACCTCGATCTCGGACAGCCGGTTCTCGCGGGCGCAGAAGATCTTCTGATAGCGGGTGCCGATCAGATCGTCGGTCAGCGTCAGCTCCTCCTCCAGCTTCTCGCCGGGGCGCAGCCCGATGATCTCGATCTGGATATCGCCGTCGGGATTGGCGGCGTCGCGCACGGTATAGCCGGCGCTCTCGATCACCTGGCGGGCCAGCTGCAGGATCGGCACCGGCTTGCCCATGTCGAGCACGAAGACCTCGCCACCCTTGGCGGCGGCGCCGGCCTTCAGCACCAGCTGCACCGCCTCGCGGATGGTCATGAAGAACCGCTTGACCCGCGGGTCGGTCACCGTCACCGGGCCGCCGCGGCTGACCTGTTCCTGGAACAGCGGCACCACCGAGCCCGAGGAGCCCAGCACATTGCCGAAGCGCACCATGGTGAAGACCGTGTTCTCGTGCCGGGTGGCCAGATCCTGCACCACCAGCTCGGCCAGCCGCTTGGAGGCGCCCATCACATTGGCCGGCCGCACCGCCTTGTCCGAGGAGATCAGGATGAAGCGCTCGACCCCCACCGCGGCGGCCTCGCGCGCCAGCGTCCGGGTGCCGAAGACATTGTTGGCCAGCCCCGGCAGCGGGTTGGCCTCGACCAGCGGCACATGCTTGTAGGCCGCCGCATGCAGCACCACCTGCACGTCGAAATCGGCCAGCACCTTGCGCACCTGGCGCGGATCGGTGACCGAGCCCAGCACCGGTACGATCTCGACCTCCAGCCCCTCGGTCAGCTGGGTCAGCTCCTGATGCACGGTATAGAGCGCCAGTTCGGAAAGCTCGTAGAGCACCAGCCGCGACGGCCGGCAGTTCAGCAGCTGCCGGCACAGCTCCGAGCCGATCGAGCCGCCGGCGCCCGAGACCAGCACCACCCGGCCCTCGTAATTGCCGCAGGCCTCGCCCAGGTCGGTATCGGCGGATTTGCGCCCCAGGAAGTTCTGCGGCGCCACCGGCGTCAGCTTGTCGATCAGCGCTTCCTCGCCGATCAGCTGGGCGAAGGAGGGCAGCGCCTGCACCTCCAGCCCCATCTGCTGCAGCCGGCGGGCGATCTGCGCCTGCTTCGGCTGGCTGAGCGAGGGCATCGCCAGCACCACGCGGTTGATCTGCCGCTCGCGCACCAGCCGGCCGATGCGCGCCGGCGGATGCACCGGCAGCCCGGCCAGCAGCATCCCCTGCAGCGAGCTGTTGTCGTCGACGAAGGCCACCGGGTCGATGCTGTCATGGGCGCTCAGCGCCTGGGCCAGCTGGGTGCCGGTGGTGCCGGCGCCATAGATCAGCACCCGGCGGCGCGGCTGTTCGCGGCGGTAGATCGCGGTCACCACCTGCAGCAGCACCATCCGCACGGCGACCAGGAACAGGAAATAGCAGATGCCGAACATCACATGGGTGCCCGGCGGCAGCCCCAGCCCGCCGATCGCATCGAGCCCGGCCAGCGCCAGGGTCACCCCCACTGCATAGAGCGCGGTCAGCCCGATGGCATGACGCTCATAGGCCTTCAGCTGGATGTTGGGCAGGCCCAGGGCCTTGGACAGCCCCGCCGCGGCCAGCAGCAGATAGGGCAGGATCGGCAGGATCTGGCGCAGCAGCTCCAGCGCCGACACCGGCATCGCCTGCATCGAATAGGTGAACAGCAGTGCCGCCGGGATCAGCCCCAGGTCGATGGCCAGAAACACATAGCCCCGCTGGCTGCGCGACAAGGCGGTGATCAGTTTCAGCATGTCGCCGTAACTCCCCGGCCAGACGGTCCGCCCTGCGGAATGGACATAACAGAGACGACTCGCAGCCTCCGGGCCATGTCGCAGCTGGTCCCGCTGAAGTCGCCCCCCTGAAACACGTCACCAGTCAAAGTACGCTTCACCAGCCAATTTACGATCCGAGTCCCGCCGATGTCAAAACCGGGGTGAGCGGAAACCCGCACAACCGCCGCGCGTCTCTCGCCCTGCCGGCCTCTCCTGCGCCTATTGCGCCGCCTTGTCGAGATGCACGATCTCGGTCAGGAACTGCGCCAGCTCCTCGCGCAGGTCGTCACGGGCCAGGGCGAAGGCCACCGTTGCCTGCAGGAACCCCGCCTTCGAGCCGCAATCGAACCGCTGGCCGCGGAAGCGGTAGCCATGCACCGGCACGCCGGCGGCGATATCCTCGGCGATCGCGTCGGTCAGCTGGATCTCGCCGCCCGAGCCCGCCCGCATCTTGTTCAGGTTGCGCAGCACCGAGGGCGCCAGCACGTAGCGGCCGATCACCGCAAGGTTCGACGGTGCCGCGCCCGGCTCGGGCTTCTCCACCATGCCGCGGGCGCGCACCACATGGCCCATGTCCTCGGACACGTCGAGCACGCCATAGGCCGAGGCCTTCTCCGGCGGCACTTCCATCGCGGCGACCATATTGCCGCCGGTCTCCTCATAGGCCTCGATCATCTGCTGCAGGCAGGGCCGCTCCGCCGCGATCACGTCGTCGGGCAGGATCACCGCGAAGGGCTCGTTGGCGATCAGCCGCCGGGCGCACCACACCGCATGGCCCAGACCCAGCGCCTTGTGCTGGCGGATATAGGCGATCTCGCCCGAATCCATGTTGGTCGCCTGCAGCAGCTCCAGCAGCTTGGTCTTGCCCTTGCGCTTCAGCTCCTGCTCCAGCACCGGCGAATGGTCGAAGTAATCCTCCAGCGCCGACTTGCCGCGCGAGGTCACGAAGATGAATTCCTTGATCCCCGCCGCCCGCGCCTCGTCGATCGCGTATTGCACCAGCGGACGGTCCACCAGCGTCATGATCTCCTTCGGCACCGATTTCGTCGCCGGCAGAAACCGCGTCCCCATCCCCGCGACCGGAAAAATCGCCTTCGTCACTTTCTTGCGCATAAAATCCTCAATCAATCTATCGTCACAGTCCGGCACTCAAACCTCGGTCTTTTCTACTCCCCAACCGGAACCGAGCGCAATCGCCGCGGCCGGGCCCCGATCGGGATCGGCTCGTTCCCGCCCGCGCCTCAGCGGCCGCGGCGGAACAGGTTGCCGATGGTCTGGAACACCAGATCGAAATCATAGCACATGTTCTGATGGCGCTGGTAAATCAGATCGAGCCGCGCCTTCATCGGCACGCAGATGCGGGAATAGACCGCATCGGTCTGCTCCGGCGTCGCGCAGCGCGCCAGCAGCGCCGCCTCGTGGCGGTGATAGGCGATCGAGGCCAGCCCGGTGACCCCGGGGCGCGATTTCAGCACCTCGCGGTAGATCTCCGGATAGCGTTCGACATATTCGCGCAGCGGCGGGCGGGGGCCGACGAAGCTGAGATCGCCCTTCAGGATGTTCCACAGCTGCGGAAACTCGTCGAGCCGCTTGGAGCGGAGCCAGGCCCCGGTGGGGGTGATCCGCGCCGCCTTGTCGCCGCCCGAGACGCCGGCATCGGCCTCGACCACCCGCATGGTGCGCAGCTTCCACAGCATGAAGGGCCGGTCCACCCCCTTCATCCGCTCGGCCACATAGAAGACCGGGCGGCCCTCCTTCCACAGCAGCCACAGCAGCAGCAACAGAAGGATGGGACCCAGGATCACCACCAGCAGCGTGGCGAAGAAGAGATCGAAGAGGCGCTTGTGCCAGGTCATGCGGGGCCTTTCATGTCGCCGGCTCTAGGCCGGATTGTGGGATTGGGCGCGCCATTCGGCAACCAGGCTCTGCGGCGTGGCCGGCCCGATCGGCAACAAGGCGCGGAGTGCCGCGACATCCAGCGCCACCTCGGCGATGGCGCTGTCGGGCGCCGGGCGCGGGGTCCAGGCCAGCCCTGCGGCATCGAGCAGCGCCCCCATCTCGACCACGCCGGGTGCTGAAATATTGAGCAGCGGCGGCAGATCCGGGGTCAGGCAGAGCCGCTCCAGCACCCGGGCCAGGGTCAGCGGGCCGATATAGCTGCGCCGCGGCGTGCGCCCGTCGGCGAAACGGTCGAGCGCGAATCCCGGCTGCCAGCGGCCCAGGATCGCATCCGCCCCGGCGATATTGCCGATCCTGAGCGACGTGACCGCCACCCCCAGCTCGGCCCCCAGCCGGGCCGCCCGGCCCTCCATCTCGGCCTTGGCGCGGCCGTAATCGTTGACCGGCGCCAGCGGCACGGTCTCGCCGAGCAGCCCGGCCTGCGCGCCATAGACCGCAGAGGAGGAGGCCAGCAGCACCGGCACCGCCCTGCCCTCTCCGCCCCCGGCCTGCGCCGCCGCGCGCACCGCCGCCAGCCCCAGGGCGATATTGTCGGCCATCGCCGCCCCCGGCCCGGCCGCCGCGAGGGTGGTGGGCGTCACCCCGGCCAGGCAGAGAATGGCCCCCGCCCCCGCCGCCGCCCGCGCCAGCGCCGCCGGATCGCCCAGCGGATCGAGCAGCACCCGCTCCGGCCCCGGCGCCAGCCGGCCCGGCCGGGCCTGCCACAGGCCGCGGCCCCGCGGCCAGGCCTGGCGCAGGATCGTGCCGATCCGCCCTGTTGCCCCCAGGACCAAGACCGGCTGCAAAATCGGCGGAAAATCCATACTTGCCCTCGTCGCGGTTGACCGCACCCTAGCCGGCAGTATCTTGCGACCCGGAAATTGCAACGGTTTTCCGGCAACGGATTCTCTCAAACGACAGGCCCCAGGCAGATGCGCAAAGCCCTCAACCTCCTCGTGATCCTGGGCCTGATCGGCCTCACCGCCGCCTGCGCCAAGGGCCGGCTGCCCGGCGGCGCCCCGGTGCGCGAGGAGGTGCTGCGGCAAGCCTCGGACGAGACGCCGGACTTCGCCGTCTATGCGGTCACCCGCGCCTTCCTGCCCACCGTGGCGCAATGGCCCGCCACCGGCCAGCAGGAGCGGCTGAACTGGATCGGCACCAGCCGCGGCCCCTCGACCCAGATCATCCAGCCCGGCGACCGGCTGGACATCCGGATCTGGGACAGCAGCGACAATTCGCTGCTGACCACCACCGAACAGAAGGAAACCCGGCTGGATCAGGTCAAGGTCTCGGCCAATGGCAGCATCTTCATGCCCTATGTCGGCGAGATCACCCTGGCCGGGCTGACCCCGGAACTGGCCCGGGGCGAGCTGCAGGGCGCGCTGGAGGTGATCGTGCCCTCGGCCCAGGTGCAGCTGAACATGTCCGAGGGGCGTGCCAATTCGGTCGATCTGGTCGGCGGCGTCGCCAACCCCGGCAGCTATCCGATGCCCGACCGCAATTACACCGTGCTCAGCCTGCTGGCCGCCGGCGGCGGCGTGCGCGACACCCTGCGCAACCCGCAGATCCGGCTGATGCGCGGCAGCGCGATCTACGGCACCTCGGTCGACACGCTGCTGAACCAGCCGCAGCTCGACACCCGGCTGCGCGGCGGCGACCGCGTCTTCGTCGAGGAGGATACCCGCTATTTCCTCTCCTTCGGCGCCGCCGGTTCCGAGGATCTGCACCGCTTCACCAAGGACGAGATCTCGGCGATGGATGCGGTGTCGATCATGGGCGGCGTCAACGACGGCAAGGCCGATCCGCAGGGTCTGCTGATCCTGCGCGAATACCCCGGCTCGGCGGTGCGCCCCGGCGTGCGCGGGCCGCGCCAGACCCGGGTGGTCTTCACCATCGACCTGACCTCGGCCGACGGGCTGTTCTCGGCACGCAACTTCCCCGTCCAGCCCAACGACCTGGTACTGGCCACGGAATCGCCGATCAACGACGCGCTGACCATCTCCAATATCGTCGGCAACTTCTTCGGGGTGTTCAGCCGCGCCGGCGTGCTCTGAGGGCGTGCTCTGAGCTGAAACGGCGCGCAGAAACGACGCGGGCCGGGGGACGAAACGCCCCCCGGCCCGCGGTTCGCATCGGTCTGCGGCTCAGGCCAGCAGCCGGGCCAGGTATTCCCCGTAGCCGTTCTTCTTGAACAGCTCGGCCCGCGCCGCCAGCTCGTCATCGGAAATCCAGCCCTGCTGATAGGCGATCTCCTCCAGGCAGCCGGTCTGCAGGCCCTGGCGTTTCTCCAGCGTGCGCACGAAATTGCCGGCATCGAGCAGGCTGCCATGGGTGCCGGTATCGAGCCAGGCATAGCCGCGGCCCATCTGCTGCACCGTCAGGACACCATCGGCCAGATACATTTCCAGCAGCGTGGTGATCTCCAGCTCGCCGCGCGCCGAGGGGCGCACCGCGCGGGCCCGTTCCGGCGCGCTGCCATCGAGGAAATAGAGCCCGGTCACCGCGTAATTCGACGGCGGCACCGCCGGTTTCTCGATGATCGAGCGGACGGCGCCATCGGCGTCGAAATCGACCACGCCATAGCGCTCCGGATCCGAGACGTGATAGCCGAAGACGGTGCCGCCCTCGGCCTGGCGGTCCGCCTCGGCCATCAGATCGGGCAGCCCGTGGCCGAAGAAGATATTGTCGCCCAGCACCATCGCCGAGGGGGCGCCGTCCAGGAACTCCTCGGCCAGGATATAGGCCTGGGCCAGGCCGTCGGGGCTGGGCTGGACCACATAGGTCAGCGAGATGCCCCATTGGCTGCCGTCGCCCAGGGTGCGTTCGAACTGCGCCCGGTCCTGCGGCGTGGTGATCATGCAGATCTCGCGGATGCCGGCCAGCATCAGCACCGAGATCGGGTAATAGATCATCGGCTTGTCATAGATCGGCAGCAGCTGCTTCGACACCCCCATGGTGATCGGATAGAGCCGCGTGCCGGAGCCTCCGGCGAGAATGATACCTTTGCGCTGGGTCATGAGACTGCGTCCAACTCCTTCAGAATATGTGCCAGACCGGCCTTCCAGTCTGGCGGATCAATGTCGAAATCGCGTTTGAGCCCGGAGCAGTCGAGCCGCGAATTGAGCGGTCGCCGCGCCGGGGTCGGGTAATCGGATGAGGGGATGCCGCCGACCGTCACCCGGCGGCCCGCCTGGGCGAAGATCTCGCAGGCGAAGTCCTTCCAGCTGACCGCCGGCACCCCGCCGTAATGATAGGTGCCCCCCGCCTGGCCGGCGCGCAGCGCCGCGGCCATCCGCAGCAGCGCAGCGGCGATATCCGCCGCCGGGGTCGGCCCGCCGATCTGGTCGTCGACGATGTTCAGCGTGTCGCGGGTCTCGGACAACCGCAGCATGGTCTTGACGAAATTGTTGCCATGGCTCGACACCACCCAGGAGGTGCGCAGGATCGCATGCAGGCCGCCGGCCGCCCGCACCCCCTCTTCGCCGGCCAGCTTGGAGCGGCCATAGGCGTTGAGCGGCGCCACCGCATCGCCCACCGTCCAGGGCGCCGTGCCGGAGCCGTCGAAGACGTAATCGGTCGAGATATGCAGAAACGGGATGCCAAGTTCGGCGCAGGCCGCGGCCATCGCCGCCGGCGCCGCGCCGTTGATCGTGGTGGCCAGCGCCTCCTCCGCCTCGGCGCGGTCCACCGCGGTATAGGCGGCCGCGTTGATCACCGCCGCCGGGCTGTGCGCCCGGATCGCCGCAGCGCAGGCCGCCGGGTCGGAGAGATCCGCCTCAGCCCGCGACAGGAACCGCGCCTGAGGCGCCAGCCGCTGCAGCTCGGTCGCCACCTGGCCGGTCTGGCCGAAGACCAGCAGCTCGGTCACGCCTTGACCCCGAGCCGTTCGCCCACACCCTCGCGGTTCTGCAGCGCGCGCCACCAGCTCTCGTTGTCGAGATACCATTGCACGGTGCGCGCCAGCCCCTCCTCCACCGTCACGCTCGGCCGCCAGCCCAGTTCGGCGCGGATGCGGGCGGGGTCGATCGCGTAGCGGGCGTCATGGCCCGGGCGGTCGGTGACGAAGGTGATCTGATCGGCATAGGAGCCCTCGGCCTTGGGCCGCTTCTGGTCGAGGATGCCGCAGAGCGTTTTGACCAGCTCCAGATTGGTCCGCTCGTTCTCGCCGCCGATATTGTAGGAGCGGCCGATCTCGCCCTGCTGCACCACCAGCAGCAGCGCATCGGCGTGATCCTCGACATAGAGCCAGTCGCGGATGTTGGAGCCGTCGCCGTAGATCGGCAGCGGTTTGCCGGCCAGCGCGTTGAGGATGATCACCGGGATCAGCTTTTCGGGGAAGTGATAGGGCCCGTAGTTGTTCGAGCAGTTGGTCAGCACCACCGGCAGCCCGTAAGTCTCGTGCCAGGCGCGGACCAGATGGTCCGAGCTGGCCTTCGACGCCGAATAGGGCGAGCGCGGATCGTAGGGGGTGTCCTCGGTGAACTTCACGCCGGGATCGGCGGGCAGCGAGCCGAACACCTCGTCGGTCGAGATATGGTGGAAGCGGAAGCTCTCCGGCCGGCCCTGCCGGATCCAATAGGCGCGGGCGGCCTCCAGCATGTTGTAGGTGCCGGTGATATTGGTCTCGATGAAATCGCCGGGCCCGTCGATCGAGCGGTCGACATGGGATTCCGCGGCCAGATGCATCACCGCGTCGGGCTGGTGGGCGGCGAAGATCCGGTCGAGCGCGGCGCGGTCGCGGATATCGGCCTGCTCGAACGCATAGAGCGGGCTGTCAGCCACCGGGGCCACATTGTCGAGGCAGGCAGCATAGGTCAGCGCGTCGAGATTGACCACCTCATGCCCCCGCGCCACGGCCTGACGCACCACGGCGGATCCGATAAAGCCGGCGCCGCCGGTCACCAAGAGTTTCATGCAGAAGCCTTCCAGATAAAGGGACTATCGAAATCGGCGAACGCCGGCGCGGCGGCGTCCTTGTCGCTCAGCACCGCGGGGCCGGTCAGCCGCCAGTCGATGCCGATGTCGGGATCATCGAACCGCACCCCGCCATCGCAGTCGGGCGCGTAGTAATCGGTGCATTTGTACTGGACCTCGCAATCGTCCGTCAGCGTCGCAAACCCATGCAGGAACCCCTTGGGCACCAGCAGCTGCTTGCCGTTCTCCGCCGACAGCTCGACCCCCACCCATTTGCCATAGGTCGGGCTGCCCTTGCGGATGTCCACCGCCACATCCCAGATCGCGCCCCGGCTGCAGCGGATCAGCTTGTCCTGCGCCTGCGGCGGCGCCTGGAAATGCAGCCCCCGCACGGTTCCCCGGGTGGCAGAGAAGGAGTGGTTGTCCTGAACGAAATCCAGATCGATTCCGTGCTGGGCCAGGGCCTGCCGGTTCCAGGTTTCGGAGAAGAATCCGCGTGCGTCTCCAAAGCGTTTCGGGACGATAACAAGGACGCCGGCCAGGGCGGTCGGTTCAACCTGCATAATGATATCCAGTCATAATTCCTTAGATATTTCCCTAATGAACTCACATTCGGATGACAATCAAAGACCTGGGCGCGGCAAAGGCAAGAGCGGCCGTGCCGGTGGCAGGCCTGCCGGCCCCGCCCAGCGGAAACACGCCCGGAAATACGGCCCCCCGCCCCCGCGACGGGCGCCCGATCAGCTTTCGGCCGCGCGTTTCTTCACCCAGCCCAGGAAGGCGGCGTCGGGGCTGCGCAGCTTCGGCGCGCCGCTGCGCGCCCAGACCGCGCGCCAATCGGCCTCCAGCGCGTAGACGTCCCAGCCCGGCAGGATATCGCGGGCGCGCTCCAGCGCGGTGGGGCTCAGGCTGGGCGGATGCGCCGGCGCCTCGACCAGCCGGTCCTTCGGGCTGAAGCGGATCAGATCGCCGTCCAGCTCCTCCATCGCGTAATCGGGCAGATGGCCGGCCGCGATCATGTCGCGCAGCATCTTGCGGAACACCCGCCGTGGGCTGGCCGAGCCCGATTTCTTCAGCAGCGTATCGACCGAGATCACCCATTCCGGCTGGCGGCCGCAATGCTTGCGGGCGAGCTCGTAGATCCGCCGCTCCAGCGGTTTGCGCAGCCGGAAATAATCGCGGGATAGCGTCAGCACCGATTTCGACAGCACCGCGCGGTAGAGCCAGTCGGAAAGCGTCACCGCGACCGAGACCATGCGCCCGCCGCGGGTCTTGCGCACGATTTCCCAGCTCTCGATCAGGCCGAAGCCGGTGGTGACCTCCTGATCGCCGGTGATGATATTGGTGGTGATCCTTGTGCCCGCCAGCCGCTCGAAGGCCTCGCGCAGCCGCCGATAGGCGTCGCCGGAGGTCTCGCGGTTGGTCGCCACCAGCAGGTCGTGCGCCTTGAGGTAGAGCGTGCGGCTGACCTGGCGGCCGGCGTTCAGCGCCGCCATCAGCTGCGAGATGCAGAAGATCAGGATGTCCTTGTCGTGGATCGTCGCCAGCCCCTTGACCGAGGGCGTCACGGTGATCTCCACCCCGTTGTGGGCATAGTCCAGAATCCGCCGGTCCGGCCGCGTCGCCAGCGAGAACAGCGGATGTTCCATGCTGGCGATGTCGTCCTTGGGGATCGCATCGAAGATGTCGCAGAGGAAGAAATCCCCCTGTCGGTGCCGGTCGGGCAACAGCCCCCCCGCACCGCGCATTGCCGCACTGCTCATGGTCGGTTTCCGACTCGCGTTTTTATCGTGGTTTCGATGACGCCCAGCCTAGGGTTATCCACAGCCCGCCGCAACGGGGGTTCGGAATCGCTTCATCGTGGGTTCAGAGTCATCCTATCGGGGGTTCGGATTCACCACTGCCTCGGACTGGCGCAAAAACCCCTTTGTCGCCAATCCGTTATCTGCCACACTGGGGGCGCGTAACTTATAAATAACACGCTTCTAACAAGAAAAAAAATTCGCGCAGGCCAGAACACCCGCCGCCGGCCCTGTCCCGCCCCCCTGATTTTGCTGAGAAAAAGACAGGTTGTTCGCCTTTTGCTTTCATGTGCTGCGTTTTGTGATACCATGACCAAAACACAGCACATCGGGCAGGTTCATGGCTAAGGACGCAGGGCAGCTTCCCCCCTATTTCAACATCGACCCCGACGCCGCGATGGAGGAGCTGGACGCCCCCACCGGCACCGCGGGCTTCGCCGCCATCGCCGAGGCCTGCGCCCGCGGACGCGCCGATCTGGCCAGCCGCGGCATGAACGAGGAGGGGCGCAAGACGCTGCGGCTGTTCTCCACCTGGGAGATCACCCGCTATCTGATCCCGGTGGCCAGCGCCCATTTCCGCCGGGTGCTGAAACAGAACCCCGAGCTGCCGCAGGGCACCAGCGAGACCGAGGGTGGCGCCAAGTGGTTCACCCTGGACGAGGTGCTGCGGCTGCGCGCCTTCTTCGCGGCGCAAGGCTCCAAGGCCAAGAACTACCGGCCCTACCGCCCCCAGGGCCTGCCGGCGAAACTGGTCGCCGTGGCCAACTTCAAGGGCGGCGTCGGCAAGACCTCGACCGCGGCGCATCTGGCGATGTCGGCGGCGCTCGACGGCTACAAGGTGCTGGTGATCGACCTCGACAGCCAGGGCAGCATGACCTCGATCTTCGGCGGCCGGGTCGAGGACGAATGGTCCACCGCCTTCCCGCTCTTGGCGCGCCACTACGGCGAGCATCTGCGCGCCGACAACCAGCGCCGGCTCGACCGCGGCGAGGCACCGCAGCCGCTGGACGACACGCTGTCGGCGGCGCTGGAGATGACCGCGGCCGATGTGATCCAGCCGACCCACTGGCCCAATATCGACCTGATCGGGGCGCAGCTGAACCTCTATTGGGCGGAGTTCCAGATCCCGGTCTGGCGAATGGCGGCGCGCGGCTGGAAGCTGTGGGATGCGCTGACCGACCGGCTTGAGGCCGACGGGGTGCTCGACCAATACGACCTGATCTTCATCGATACGCCGCCGGCGCTCGGCTATCTCACCATCAACGGGCTGGCCGCCGCCGACATCCTGCTGGTGCCGCTCGGCGCCTCCTTCCTGGAGTTCGATTCCACGGGGCGGTTCTTCGACATGCTGCATTCCACCTTCGCCTCGATCGAGGAGGGCGAGAACATGGCCGCCCGCGCCCTGGGGCGGCCCGGGATCGCCTTCGAATGGGATGCGGTCCGCGCGGTGATCACCCGCTTCGACGGCGCCCAGCAGGGCGAACTCTCGGCGCTGATCCAGGCCTATCTGGGCCGCACGCTCAGCCCCCACCGGCAGGATTTCACCGCGCTGATCGGCCAGGCGGGCGAACAGGTCGCCGGCATCTACGAGGCCGATTACCGCGACTTCAACCGCGAGACCTATGCCCGCGGCCGCGAGACCTTCGATGCCACCTATGCCGCCTTCAAGCGGCTGCTGCTGGGGGTCTGGCGGCGCGAGGAGCTGGAGGCCGCGCGCGCCGGTGAGGCGGGATTAACGCCGGCGTGACAAGACGCAGCCCGAGACAGACAGCACGCCGGAACGCGGAAGGAGAGCGGAGATGGCCAAACGCAAGCGACTGACCCCGGCACAGCCGGGCTATCTGGACCCCGGCGCGGCGCCGCGTCCGGCCCCCGGCGCCGCCCTCGGTCCCGGGGCGCTGGCCCCTGCCCCGCTGGCCTCGGCCGCCCCGTCGGGGGCCGCGCCGATCGCCCAGGTCACCGGCGACGCCGCCGCCCGCGCCGCGCTGGCCGATCTGGCCGCCGAGGTCGAGGCCGCCCGCGCCCAGGGGCTGATGCTGGAGCGGCTGCCGCTCTCGGTCATCGACATCGCCCATCTGGTCCGCGACCGCATGGTGCAGGACGAGGACGAGATGGAGGCGCTGATGGCCAGCCTCGAGGCGCGCGGCCAGCAGACCCCGATCGAGGTGGTGCGCCTGCCGCAGCCGAAGGGGGCGATGACCCACGGGCTGATCTCCGGCTGGCGGCGGCTGACGGCGCTGAACAGGCTCTACAACAGGACGAAAGACTCTCGTTTCGCCGCCGCCCGGGCGCTGGTGATCGCGCCGGCCAGCGCCTCGGACGCCTATGTGGCGATGGTCGAGGAGAATGAGATCCGGGTGAACCTGAGCTTCTACGAGCGTGCGCGCATCGCCGACCGCGCGGTGGAGGAAGACGTCTATCCCGATGCCCGCGCGGCGCTGCGGGCGCTATACGGATCGGTCGCCCG
>JBFXGQ010000017.1:0-19959 GCA_050177915.1 Pseudodonghicola sp.
CCAAGTCGATACCGATGAGAGTAACTTCGGACATGGATGCTCCTTCCTTTTGTGATGGCTTTAACACTCACCACAATGGCACATTGCGATGCCGTCGGGAGGGGCATCCACGCCATCAACAGAGTCCCGCACACACAAAATCTAGATTAGCCAAAGACGTGCCTGGCCTCCCTCGACGTCGCTACGATATGTGGTGGGGTTTATGGGTACCCATAACAAGTCATTGACTCAACGAATGAGTCGCCGGACTATTGAGGGGCTGAAGGAGGTGGCGCCGGGACTCTTCGACCTTCCCCGACGCCACAGGCCTTCAGTCGAAAGCAACCGAGGTTGCCTGAGACTGTGCAGACTCAATCAGTAGAATCTGGTTGGCAAAAGCTGTCAAGGGCGATCTCTCTACGCCGGCAAAGCTCCGGAGAAAGACGCAAGTTATGTCCAAGACAGCCGCATGGCACTCCGTCAAAGCAGACGTGTATCACGATGATACCGACTGCAATACAGGTAACAACATTGAGCGCGAAAACTTGCGTTCCGGCACCGGCGGAAAGCCCAAGTGCGCGGAATGCAAGCGGCTCAACGGTTGAAGCCTAGAAATGTGATAGGCGGGTTTCCCGCCTATCCTTTCATGCTGTCCCAGAAGGACTTCACCGAGGAGAAGAAGCTCTTGCTCTCGGGATTGTTGTCCTCGCTGAGCTCGTCGAACTCCTTCAGAAGTTCCTTCTGCCGACTGGTCAGGTTCACCGGGGTTTCCACCGCCAGTTCGATGAACATGTCGCCGGTGCCGCCGCCGCGCAGGGCGGGCATGCCCTTGCCGCGCAGGCGCATCTGCCGTCCCGACTGGCTGCCTGCGGGGATCTGCACCCGGCCGCGGCCGCCGTCGATGGTGGGCACTTCGATCGCGCCGCCGAGCGCGGCCTTCGACATGCTCACCGGCACCCGGCAATAGAGGTTCACCCCGTCGCGCTCGAACAGCTTGTGCGGCGCCACCTCGACGAAGATGTAGAGATCGCCCGAGGGCCCGCCGCGCATTCCCGCCTCGCCTTCGCCGGCCAGCCGGATCCGCGTACCGGTCTCGACACCCGCCGGGATGTTCACGCTCAGCGCGCGGTCCTTCTCGATCCGGCCGGCGCCACCGCAAACCTTGCAGGGGTTCTTGATGATCTGCCCCATGCCCGAGCAGGTCGGACAGGTGCGCTCGACGGTGAAGAAGCCCTGCTGCGCGCGGACCTTGCCCATGCCGGAACAGGTCGGACAGGTGGTGGGTTCCACGCCGCCCTCGGCGCCGGTGCCGTCGCAGGCCGAACAGCTGACCGAGGTGGGCACGTTGATGGTCTTCTGGACGCCCGAAAAGGCCTCCTCCAGCGTCACCCGCAGGTTATAGCGCAGGTCGGAACCGCGCGTCGCCCGCTGGCGGCCGCGCTGGCCACCCATGAAATCGCCGAAGAGATCGTCGAACACATCGGAGAAGGCCGAGGAGAAATCGCCGCTGCCGAAGCCGGCACCGCCGGGACGCGGCCCGCCGCCGCCGCCCATGCCGCCCTCGAAGGCGGCGTGGCCGAAGCGGTCGTAGGCGGCCTTTTTCTCTGCGTCCTTCAGGACGTCATAGGCTTCGTTGACCTCCTTGAACTGCGCCTCGGCCTCGGGATTGTCCTTGTTGCGGTCTGGGTGAAGTTCCTTGGCCTTCTTGCGATAGGCTTTCTTGAGCTCGTCAGCCGATGCGCCTTTGGCTACGCCCAGGACGTCGTAATAGTCACGTTTTGACATCGGTCTTTATCCTTTTGCCGGAACGAAAGCGGGCCGGCCCGGAGCCCGGACCGGCCCGCAATGGCCCGGTGTTACGCCTCAGGAACGCTTGTCATTGCCGAGGTCTTCGAACTCGGCGTCGACGATGTCATCCTCGCCGGGGCCGGCATCGGCGGCCGCCGGTTCGTCGCCGGCTTCCTCCTGGCTGGCCTTGTAGATGGCTTCGCCCAGCCGCATGGCGACCTCGGTCACGTTCTGGATGCCCGACTTGATCTTCTCAGCCGACACACCGTCTTTTTCCAGGTCGTCCTTGAGCGCGGCCAGCGCCAGCTCGATCGCCTCGATGGTCGAGGGGTCGACCTTGTCGCCATGCTCCTCGATCGACTTCTCGGTCGAGTGGATGAGGCTTTCGGCCTGGTTCTTGGCTTCGACCAGCTCCTTGCGGGCCTTGTCGGCCTCGGCGTTCTCCTCGGCGTCCTTGACCATCTTTTCGATGTCCTCGTCGCTGAGGCCACCCGATGCCTGGATGGTGATCTGCTGTTCCTTGCCGGTGCCCTTGTCCTTGGCGCCGACCGACACGATGCCGTTGGCGTCGATGTCGAAGGTCACTTCGATCTGCGGAATGCCGCGCGGCGCCGGCGGGATATTCTCCAGATTGAACTGGCCCAGCATCTTGTTGTCGGCCGCCATTTCCCGCTCGCCCTGGAACACGCGGATGGTCACCGCGCTCTGGTTGTCCTCGGCGGTCGAGAAGACCTGGCTCTTCTTGGTCGGGATGGTGGTGTTGCGGTCGATCAGCCGGGTGAACACGCCGCCCAGGGTTTCGATGCCGAGGCTCAGCGGGGTCACGTCGAGCAGCACCACGTCCTTGACGTCGCCCTGCAGCACGCCGGCCTGGATGGCGGCGCCCATGGCCACGACTTCGTCCGGGTTCACACCCTTGTGCGGCTCCTTGCCGAAGAACTTGGTCACCTCTTCGACGACCTTCGGCATCCGGGTCATACCGCCGACCAGAACCACCTCATCCACGTCCGAGGCCGCGATGCCGGCGTCTTTCAGGGCCGCCTTGCAGGGGTCCATCGACCGCTTGATCAGGTCGCCCACCAGCGATTCCAGCTTGGCGCGGGTCAGTTTCATGACCATGTGCAGCGGCTGGCCGGTGTTCTTGTCCATCGAGATGAACGGCTGGTTGATCTCGGTCTGCTGGCTCGAGCTGAGCTCGATCTTGGCCTTTTCGGCGGCTTCCTTCAGACGCTGCAGCGCCATCTTGTCCAAGGTCAGATCGACGCCATGCGCCTTCTTGAACTCGTCCGCCAGGTAGTTGACGATCCGCATGTCGAAGTCTTCACCGCCCAGGAAAGTGTCCCCGTTGGTGGATTTCACTTCGAACAGGCCGTCGTCGATTTCCAGGATGGTCACGTCGAAGGTACCGCCGCCAAGGTCATAGACCGCGATGGTGTGGCTGTTTTCCTTGTCGAGCCCATAGGCCAGGGCGGCAGCCGTCGGTTCGTTGATGATCCGCAGCACTTCCAGACCGGCGATCTTGCCGGCGTCCTTGGTGGCCTGACGCTGGGCGTCGTTGAAATAGGCGGGCACGGTGATGACGGCCTGCTTGACCTCTTCACCCAGATAGCTTTCGGCGGTTTCCTTCATCTTGCCGAGGATGAAGGCCGAGATCTGGCTGGGGCTGTATTTCTCGCCCTTGGCCTGAACCCAGGCGTCGCCATTGCCGCCGTTGACGACGGTGAACGGCAGGTTCTTCATGTCCTTGGCCAGATGCGCGTCGTCGAACCGACGGCCGATCAGGCGCTTGACGCCGAAAATGGTATTGTCGGGGTTGGTGACGGCCTGGCGTTTCGCCGGCTGGCCGACCAGCCGCTCGTCGTCGGTGAAGGCGACGATGGACGGGGTCGTGCGGGCCCCTTCGGAGTTCTCGATAACCTTGGGTTGCGAGCCGTCCATGATGGCGACGCAGCTGTTGGTGGTCCCGAGGTCGATCCCGATAACTTTGCTCATGCGTTTCGATCCCTTTTCATGTTCAAGGCGATTACCCGAGGCCTGAACCCGTTATGGCATCCAGACCCCGATGATGTGGCGCGTTGGTCCGTGTTCGTTTGGTCCGTGCCATCGCGCGTCTCGGCGTATATAGGAAGCGGGAAAACGCCCTGCAACCATCCTTCCGGCAAGGATTTCACGAATCCGTGATGGTTTTGCACGGTTTTTGCAAGTTGCTGACGAGGCGGGAGATTCATGCGATGGCGCGGCTGGCGATCCGCGATTTCGTGGTGTTCAAGTCTTATCTGGACCAGGGTGCGCAGGCGGCCCTGATCGAGGCGTTGCGCCCGGTGCTCAAGGCGGCGCCGCCGTTTTCGCCGATCACCCCGTCGGGCAAGGCGATGTCGGTGCGGATGACCTCGGCCGGGCGGCTGGGGTGGTATGCGGACAAGGCCGGCTATCGCTATGTGCCGCAGCATCCCAAGGGGGGCGACTGGCCGGCGATCCCGGCGCCGATCCTGCGGATCTGGCACGATGTCACCGGGCTGGAGCGGCTGCCCGACTGCTGCCTGATCAACTATTACGGCGAAGGCGCCCGGATGGGGCTGCATCAGGACAAGGACGAGGCCGATTTCTCCTGGCCGGTGGTGTCGGTGAGCCTTGGCGACGACGGCCTGTTTCGCATCGGTAACCCGACCCGCGGCGGCAAGACCGAATCGGTCTGGCTGAACTCGGGCGATGTGGTGGTGATGGGCGGTCCGGCGCGGCTCAGCTATCACGGGGTGGACCGGATCCGCTTCAAATCCTCGCGCCTGCTGCCCAAGGGCGGGCGGCTGAACCTGACCCTGCGGGTGGTGGAGTGACGCGGCTCAGCGCCGCGCGCCCCAGCTGAGCGAGGCATGGCGCCGGGTGTAGAATTCGCCCATCAGCCCGAGCATCACCAGCACGATGCCAACCCAGGCGGCGTAATGCCAGTTGGTGTTCAGCGGGTTGTAGTTCAGGAACACAAAGCCGCGCGCCTGGTCGATGGTGTGGAACAGCGGATTCCAGGAAAAGATCGGCAGCATATAGGCGGGCAGGTTGTTGGCCAGGAACATCTTGCCCGAGGCGATCATGTTGGCGCGCTGGTAGATCGTCGAGATCACGCTGACTGCGGTGGGGAACCACGGCCGGACCGCCAGCAGCACCAGCCCCACGGCGCAGCCGGTGAACCAGGACAGCAGCAGCATGCCGAAGGCCTGGATCGGCTGGTCGATGGTGATCGGCTTGATGGCGACGTGATAGCCGAACAGCACCACGAACATGGTCAGCACCTGGATATAGAGCGACCCCAGCGCCGCCGCCGAAATGGTGATCACCGTGTTCATCGGCGCGTGCTGCATCATCGGATGGCTCGGCCCTTCGGACCGCACGATCGCCCCCACCGCCTTGGTGTGGCACATGTAAAGGAAGATCCCCGACATCACATAGAGCAGGAAGTCCCCCCGCACCGCAGAACGTCGCAGGCCAAGGACCGAGAACATCACGTAGAACGCCAGCACGAAGACCACCACCTGAAGCATGTTCTTGGCGATGGCGATGAAGGCGTTGTTATGGGCAGAGCGGACGCTGCGCACGATCGAGTGGAAGATCAGCTCGAGAATCGTGATCGCGCTGGTGAACTTCGATTTGCGGATGCGGTATTGAAACATTGACCCCGTGGTCCTGACACTGCCTGAACGCGCCACGGAAAACTTGCCGTTCCGGCCTGCCCGCAGCATAAGTGACCCGACTTCTATTATCAACCAAGCGCAAAAATGGAGCTTTTTTGTGGAATATAGTGCCTTAATTCCCGTGATCCGCAAGCTGGCCATCGAAGCGGGCGAAAAGATCATGGGGATCTACAACGCCGACGATTTCGAAGTGAAGGTGAAGTCCGACGACAGCCCGGTGACCGCAGCGGACGAGGCTGCGGACGCGCTGATCTCGGCCGGGCTGCGGGCGGCGTTCCCCGATGTCATGCTGGTGACCGAGGAACAGGCGGCCTCGCACGGGCTCACCGGCGACACCTTCCTGATCGTCGATCCGCTGGACGGTACCAAGGAATTCATCAACCGCCGCGGCGACTTCACCGTCAACATCGCGCTGGTCGAGGGCGGCGTTCCCACCCGCGGCGTGGTCTATGCCCCGGCGAAGGAGCGGATGTTCTTCACCCTGGCCGACGGTTCCTCGGTCGAGGAGACCGGGCCGTTCGACGCCGACAAGATGGGCGAGGTGACCCCGATCCGCGTTGCCGACAGCGACAATGACGCGCTGATGGTGGTGGCGTCGAAATCGCACCGCGATCAGGCCACCGACGATTACATCAACAAATACAACGTGAAGGACAGCAAGAGCGCCGGCTCCTCGCTGAAATTCTGCCTGGTCGCCACCGGCGAGGCCGATCTTTATCCCCGCGTCGGCCGCACCATGGAATGGGACACCGCCGCCGGTCACGCCGTACTGCTGGGCGCCGGCGGCAAGGTGGTGCGCTTCGACGATCACACCCCGCTGACCTATGGCAAGGAGGGCTACGCCAACCCCTTCTTCATCGCCTACGCCCCGGGCGTCGCGCTGAAGGACGCATAATGGCCGTCCTGGTTGCGATCCCGGCGCGCTTTGCCTCGACCCGCTATCCTGGCAAGCCGCTGGTGGCGCTTCAGGGCGCCACGGGTCAGGCCAAAAGCCTGATCCAGCGCAGCTGGGAGGCGGCCTGTGCGGTGCAGGGTGTGGATCGCGTCGTCGTCGCCACCGACGACGACCGCATCCGCACCGCCGCCGAGGGGTTCGGCGCCGAGGTGGTGATGACCTCGCCCGAGTGCGCCAATGGCACCGAACGCTGTGCCGAGGTGCTGGATAACCTGGGCGGCGGCTATGACATCGTGGTCAACCTGCAGGGCGATGCGCCGCTGACCCCGGCCTGGTTCGTCGAGGAGCTGATCGCCGGTCTGCGCGCCGATCCGATGGCCGAGGTGGCGACGCCGGTGCTGCGCTGCGACGGGCGGGCGCTGAACGGCTTTCTGGACGACCGCAAGGATGGTCGGGTCGGCGGCACCACCGCCGTTTTCACCCGCGACAACCACGCGCTCTATTTCTCCAAGGAGGTGATCCCCTATACCTCCGCCCGCTATGCGGATGACGCGCAGACGCCGGTGTTTCACCATGTCGGCGTCTATGCCTATCGCCCCTCGGCGCTGGGTGCCTATCCGCGCTGGGACGCGGGCCCGCTGGAGAGCCTCGAGGGGCTGGAGCAGCTGCGGTTCCTCGAACACGGCCACCGCATCCTCTGCGTCGAGGTGGAGGCGCGCGGCCGCCAGTTCTGGGAGCTGAACAACCCCGAGGATGTCGCCCGGATCGAGGCGATGATGGCCGGGATGGGCCTGGAATGAGCGCGGCGCTGACGATCTCTCTGGTGATCGTCAGCCGCCACCGTCCCGATGCGCTGCGCCGCTGCCTGCTGGGGGTGGCGCAGCTCAGATATCCGGCGTTCGAGGTCGTCGTGGTGGCCGATCCCGCCGGCATGGCGGCGCTGCGCCCGCTGCCGCAGGCCGCCCATGTCAAGCAGGTCGCCTTTGACGAGGCCAATATCTCCGCCGCGCGCAATGCCGGGGTGGCGCAGGCGGCGGGAGAGGTGGTGGCCTTTCTCGACGACGATTCGGTGCCGGAGCCGACCTGGCTGGGCCACCTGGCGGCGGCCTTTGCCGACCCGCAGGTGACCGCGGCGGGCGGGTTCGTGCGCGGGCGCAACGGCATCTCCTTCCAGTCGCGCGCGGCATCGGTGGACGCGACCGGGCGCGAGACGCCGCTTGCGGTCGATCCCGAGCGCATCACCGTGCTGACCGCCGCGCCCGGGCAGGCGATCAAGACCGAGGGCACCAATATGGCGATCCGGCGCCGGGCGCTGGCGGCGCTCGGCGGGTTCGATCCGCGCTATCGCTTCTTCCTCGACGAGACCGATCTGAACCTGCGGCTGGCCGAGCAGGGGGCGGTGACCGCGCTGGTGCCGTTGGCGCAGGTGCATCACGGTTTCGCCGCCAGCGCCCGGCGCCGAGACGACCGGGCGCCGCGCGACCTGACCGAGATCGGGGCGAGCTGGGCGGTATTCCTGGCGCGCCATTGCCCGCCGGCGCAGCAGGCCGGGATCTGGGCCGGGGTGCGGGCGGCGGAGCGTCGCCGTGCGCTCGACCATATGGTGGCGGGCCGGCTGGAGCCGCGCGACGTGCGCCGCCTGTTGCAGGGGCTGGAGGCCGGCCATGCCGAGGGTCTGCGCCGGGCGGCGCGACCGTTGCCACCGCTGCCGGCGCCGCAGACGCCGTTTCGCCCCTTCCCGGTGCGCGGCGACGCGCGCAGTCTGGTGCTGGCCGGCCGGGTCTGGAATCGCCGCCGCCTGCGCGCCACCGCCCGCGCCGCGGTGGCGGCGGGCAATGCGGTGACGCTGTTCCGCTTCTCGCCCACCGCGCTCTATCACCGGCTGCGGTTCACCGTCGACGGCATCTGGGAACAGACCGGCGGGCTGTTCGGCCGCAGCGACCGTGACCAGCCCGCCTTTGCCCTCTGGCGCTTCGCCCGGCGGGTCGCGGCCGAGACCGAGCGGGTGCGCGCGCTGCGCGGATGCGGCCCGCCGGCGCCGGACAGGGCGCAAAACCGCCGGAACGTGATCTAGGGGGAAAAAAACCTTGAAAGGCGCGTGTTTCGGCCTCGATTTTTATGTAAAGGGGGGCTGGGATGCCAATGGATCCGATGGATGTTGAGGATTTTATGCGCAAGAAAGTGACGAAGGCGATTTTTCCGGTCGCGGGGATGGGAACGCGGTTTCTGCCGGCGACGAAATCGGTGCCGAAGGAGATCATGACGCTGGTGGACCGCCCGCTGGTGCAATACGCGATCGACGAGGCGCGGGCGGCGGGGATCAAGGAATTCATCTTCGTGACCTCGCGCGGCAAATCGGCGCTGGAGGATTACTTCGACCATTCGCCGGTGCTGGAGCAGGAGCTGAAGCGCAAGGGCAAGACCAAGCTGCTGGAGCTGCTGCAGGCGACCAATATGGATTCGGGCGAGATCGCCTATATCCGTCAGCACAAGGCGCTGGGTCTGGGCCATGCGGTGTGGTGCGCGCGGCGGCTGATCGCCAACGAGCCCTTCGCGGTGATCCTGCCCGACGACGTGATCGCGGCGGAACGGCCCTGCCTGCAGCAGATGATCGAGGCCTATGAGGAGACCGGCGGCAATATGGTCGCCGCGATGGAGGTGCCGCCGGAGAAGGCGAGCGCCTACGGGGTGCTGGATGTGTCCGAGGACATGGGCCATGTGGTGCGCGCCCGCGGCATGGTGGAGAAGCCCGAGCCGGGCATGGCGCCGTCGAACCTGGCGGTGATCGGCCGCTACGTGCTGGCGCCCTCGGTGCTGCGCAACCTGAACAAGATGCGGGCGGGCTCGGGTGGCGAGATCCAGCTGACCGACGCGATCGCCGAGGATATCGCCGCCGGCGTGCCGGTGCATGGTTACCGGTTCCGCGGCCAGCGGTTCGACTGCGGCTCGAAGGCGGGGTTCCTGCAGGCGACGGTGGCCTTCGCGCTGGCCCGCGACGACCTGCGCGAGGAGCTGGCGCAGTTCCTCACCGAGATCGTGCATCTCGACAAGGCCGCGCAATAGGACGAACGGATTCGAGGACGGAACGTGACCAATATTCTGGTGACCGGCGGCGCGGGCTATATCGGCTCGCACGCCTGCAAGGCATTGAAACAGGCGGGCTATACGCCCGTTACCTACGACAACCTGGTGACCGGCTGGGAAGATGCGGTGAAATTCGGCCCGTTCGAGCGGGGCGATCTGTCCGACCGCGCCCGGCTGGACGAGGTCTTTGCCAAGTATCAGCCGGCGGCGGTGATGCATTTCGCGGCTTTGAGCCAGGTCGGCGAGGCGATGAGCGAACCCGGCCGCTACTGGCGCAACAACGTCTGCGGATCGCTGACGCTGATCGAGGCCGCCTGCGCCGCGGATTGTCTGGATTTCGTCTTCTCCTCGACCTGCGCCACCTATGGCGAGCATGACAATGTGGTGCTGGACGAGGAGACGCCGCAGGAGCCGCTGAACGCCTATGGTGCCTCGAAGCGCGCGGTGGAGGATATCCTGCGCGATTTCGGCGCCGCCTACGGGCTGCGGTCGGTGATCTTCCGCTATTTCAACGTGGCGGGCGCCGATCCCGAGGGCGAGGTGGGCGAACACCACCGCCCCGAGACCCATCTGATCCCGGTGATGCTGGAGGCGATCGACGGCAAGCGGCCGGCGCTGACCGT
This sequence comes from Pseudodonghicola sp., assembly GCA_050177915.1. GTDB lineage: Bacteria > Pseudomonadota > Alphaproteobacteria > Rhodobacterales > Rhodobacteraceae > Pseudodonghicola. The sequence goes on from JBFXGQ010000017.1 coordinate 10,053, forward strand.
GCATGGCACCGATTACGACACGCCCGACGGCACCTGCATCCGCGACTACGTCCATGTCTGCGATCTGGTCGACGCCCATGTGCTGGGGCTGAAATGGCTGCAGGACGGCAAGGGCAGCCGGGTCTTCAACCTGGGCACCGGCGCGGGGTTCTCGGTGCGCGAGGTGATCGAGGCCTCGCGCGCGGTGACCAACCGCGAGGTGCCCTACTCAGAGGGGCCGCGCCGCGCCGGCGACGCCACCAAGCTGGTCTCGGGCTCGGTCCGGGCCGAGAAGGAGTTGGGCTGGCATCCGGATCGGTCTAAGATGGCGCAGATGATCGCCGATGCCTGGAGATGGCACCAAACTGGACATTACGAGAAATAGCATCCCGCTGGCCCCGGTGCCGGCCCGTCTGCTGGACCTGACCCGTCTGATCCGTCGGACGGGACGGCGTCCGACCGGGGTCGACCGGGTGGAACTGGCTTATCTGCGGCACCTCTCGCGCGAGAGCGTGCCGCTTTTTGCTTTGATACGGACCGCCTTCGGCTATGTGCTGCTGGACCCCGAAGGGGTGGCGCGGATCGCCGCGCGGATCGAGGGGACGCAGCCCTGGGGGCGGGCGGGTCTGCTGTCGCGGCTGACGCGCTTGCCCGACCCGGTGCGGCGGGCGGAAAGCGACCTGCGCCGCGTCGCGCGGGCCCGCTGCCGGCCCTCGGGGCTGGTGCGGATGCTGCGGCGCCATCTGCCGCTGGGCTTTGCCTATCTCAACGTCGGCCACAGCGACCTGACCCAACGCAGCCTGCGCGGCGTGCGGCAGGCGGGGGCGGCGCGGATCGCGGTGCTGGTGCATGATGCCATCCCGCTGGATTTCCCGCAGTATCAGCGCCCCGGCGTGCCGGAGGCGTTTCGCGGCAAGCTGCAGCGGGTGCGGGCGCATGCCGATCTGGTGATCTACAACTCCGAATACACCCGCGCCCGGGTCGAGGCGCATATGCGGGACTGGGGCCTGCTGCCCCCCGCCGTCACCGCGCATCTGGGGGTGGAGGTGCCGGCGCCCGGCGCCCTGCCGCCGGGGGTCGATGTGACACGGCCCTATTTCGTCGCGCTCGGCACCATCGAGCCGCGCAAGGGTCATGACCTGCTGCTGGACATCTGGGAGGAGATGGGCGCGGCGGCGCCCGGCCTGCTGATCTGCGGCGCGCGGGGCTGGAACAACGAGGCGGTCTTCGCCCGGCTCGACCGGCTGCCGGCGGGCGGCCCGGTGCGGGAGCTGCCGGGGCTCGATGACGGCCAGATCGCAGCGCTGCTGGTCCGCTCGCGCGGGCTGCTGTTTCCCAGCCACGCCGAGGGCTACGGCCTGCCGCCGATGGAGGCCGCGGCGCTGGGGGTGCCGGTGGTCTGCGCCGATCTGCCGGCAATTCGGGAAGTGCTTGGCAACATTCCGGTTTACGTGAAAGTATCGGATCGGTATCAATGGCGAAGCGTCATCGAGGGCCTGGCAAAAGACCCGGCGGCGCGGCAAGAGGCAGTGAGCGATGCAGGGTTTTCCCCACCTCGTTGGCAGGATCACTTCAACCTCGTCTTAAGGTTAACGTGATAGGCGCGGACGGGGTTTGGCCTGCGGTAGATGTGAAAAGGGTTCGATTTGGGCGTATGGCAGTCATACCGCCTGAGGCTGCAGCGGCAACGCTGGCGCATTCGTGCGTTCCGCAAGCGTCGAGAGCTGAGCTCTGTCGTCAACCGCACCGCCGCCATTCGCCCCGCCGACATCCTGCTGTTCTCGACCCAGCGCAACGAACGCATCCGGCTGCCGTATTTCCTGGACTATTACCGGGCGCTCGGGGTCAATCATTTCCTGATCGTCGATAACGATAGCACGGATGGCTCGGCCGACTATCTCAGGGATCAGCCCGACGTGTCGCTGTGGCAGTCTTCGGCCAGCTACAAGCGGTCGCGTTTCGGGGTGGACTGGCTGAACTGGCTGCAACGCTGGTACGGCCACGGGCATTGGTGCCTGGTGGTCGATCCGGACGAATTCTTCATCTATCCGTTCTGCGATACCCGGCCGCTCAGGGCACTGACCGACTGGCTCGACGCCTCCTCGATCAAGTCGTTTTCGGCGATGCTGCTGGACATGTATCCCAAGGGGCGGCTCGATGCCCAACCCTACAGCGAGGGGCAGGATCCGATCGAGATCGCGCGCTGGTTCGACAGCGGCAACTACACGCTGAAAAAGAACAAGCGCTACGGCAACCTGTGGATTCAGGGCGGGCCGCGCAGACGGGTGTTCTTTGCCGATGAGCCGGCCAAGGCGCCGGCGCTGAACAAGATCCCGCTGGTCAAATGGGACCGCAAATACACCTATGTCAGCTCGACCCACATGCTGCTGCCGCGCGGGTTGAACCAGACCTATGACGAATGGGGCGGCGAGAAGGCCAGCGGCATCCTGCTGCACGCCAAGTTCCTCGACACCTTTTCGGTCAAGGCGGCGGAGGAGCTGGAGCGCCGGCAGCATTACGCGGCCTCGGTCGAATACCGCGCCTATGCCGAGACCCTGCGCGACGACCCCGAGCTGTGGTGCAAATGGTCGGAGAAATACATCAACTGGCGGCAGCTTGAGATTCTGGGGCTGATGTCCAAGGGGAACTGGGCATGAGCGGCAGCGTCGGCATCGTGATGCTGGTCCATACCGCGCTGCACCGGGCCGAGCAGGTGGCGCGGCACTGGACCGCCGCCGGCTGCCCGGTGGTGATCCATGTCGACCGCAACGTGTCGCGCCGGGTCTATCGGGATTTCGAGCGGGCGCTGTCGGACGATCCCAACATCCTGTTCAGCAGCCGGCATCGCTGCGAATGGGGGTCCTGGGGGATCGTGGCGGCGACGCAGGCGGCGGCAGAGCTGTTGCTGACCCGGTTCGAAGGCGTGCGCCATGTCTATCTGGCCTCGGGCTCGTGCCTGCCGCTGCGTCCGGTGCAGGAGCTGATCGACTATCTGGCCGCCCGCCCGCGCACCGATTTCATCGAAAGCGCCACCACCGCGGACGTGCCCTGGACCGTCGGCGGGCTGGACGAGGAAAGGTTCACGCTGCGCTTTCCCTTCTCGTGGAAACGGCAGCGCTATCTGTTCGACCGCTATGTCGAACTGCAGCGCAGGCTGGGGATCAAGCGCCGCATCCCCGAGGGGCTGGTGCCGCATATGGGCAGCCAGTGGTGGTGCCTGTCGCGGCAGACGCTGTCGGCGATTCTGGAGGACCCGAACCGGCGGAGCTATGAACGCTATTTTCGCCGTGTCTGGATCCCGGACGAGAGCTATTTCCAGACCCTGGCGCGGCGCTATTCCACCAGTATCGAAAGCCGGTCGCTGACCCTGTCGAAGTTCGATTTCCAGGGCAAGCCGCATATCTTCTACGACGATCACCTGCAGCTGCTGCGGCGGTCGGACTGCTTTGTCGCCCGCAAGATCTGGCCGCGCGCCGACCGGCTGTATCAGGCCTTTCTGACCGACAGCGACGGCGCGATGAAGAAGACCGAGCCGAACCCGGGCAAGATCGACCGGCTGTTCGCCAAGGCGGTGCAGCGGCGCACCCGGGGGCGGCCGGGGCTTTATATGCAGAGCCGGTTTCCCAACCACGGCTGGGAGAACGGCCTGACCTCGAACCCCTATTCGGTGTTCCAGGGCTTTGCCGAGCTGTTCGAGAATTTCGAGACCTGGCTGACCAAGACCACCGGGGCGCGGGTGCATGGCCATCTTTACGCGCCGGAGCGCGCCGAATTCGCCGGTGGCCAGCATCTGATCAACGGGGCGCTGTCGGACAGCGCGGCGACGCGCGACTACGATCCCAGGGGCTTTCTGACCAACCTGATCTGGAACACCCGCGGCGAGCGGCAGTGTTTCCAGTTCGGCCCCGGCGACAACCAGAAGATCGGCTGGACCATCGCGCGCGATCCCAATGCGCAGATCTCGGTCATCTCGGGCGCCTGGGCGGTGCCGCTGTTCCGGTCGAACCGAAATTTCGCCGACCTGCGCAAGGAGGCGGCGAAACTGCAGCGGATCGAGAGCAAGCATCTGGAGGTGCTGCGGTCGACCCATGTCAAGGCGCGAGTGCGGATCTGGAACATGGCCGAGTTCATCGAGGCGCCGATGGAGCCGTTGCAGACCATCCTGGACGAGATCGGCACCGCCAGCCCGCGGCATCTGTCCGAGGCGCCGAAGATGGTCGATCTGGACGGCTTCGGCCAGTTCCTGCAGAATCTCAAGAACCAGGGGATGCACCCCTATCTTATGGGGGATTTCCCGGTGGAACAGGGACAGGCCAGTGCCAAGAAACCCGCGCGCAAACCCTATCTGGTGCGGTGACCGGGGATGACGATGCCTTTCGACTATTTCGTGGTCCTTGCCGAGATGCGCACCGGGTCAAACTTTCTTGAGGCCAATCTGAACGCGCTGGACGGTGTCGCCTGCCATGGCGAGGCGTTCAACCCGCATTTCATCGGCTATCCCAACCGCGATGCGATGCTGGAGGTGACGCAGGCGCAGCGCGATGCCGATCCGGCCCGGCTGATCGCGGCGATCAAGAAGACGCCGGGCGCGCTGGGCGGGTTCCGCTATTTCCACGATCACGATCCGCGGGTGCTGGATCCGATGCTGGACGACCCGCGCTGCGCCAAGATCATCCTGACCCGCAATCCGCTCGACAGCTATGTGTCCTGGAAGATCGCCCAGGCCACCGGCCAGTGGAAGCTGACCGACGTCAAGCGTCGCAAGGAGGCGCTGGCACAGTTCGAGGCCGAGGAGTTCGCCGCCCATGTCGAGGCGTTGCAGCAGTTCCAGGTGCTGCTGCTGAACCGGTTGCAGACCAGCGGGCAGACCGCCTTTTACGTCGCCTACGAGGATCTTCAGGATCTGGGCGTGATGAACGGGCTGGCGCGCTGGCTGGGGGTGGCGGCGCGGCTGGAGGCGCTGGACCAGAGCCTGAAGCCGCAGAACCCGGGCGCGGTGATCGACAAGGTCGCCAACCCCGACCAGATGGTGGCGGCGCTGGCCGGGCTCGATCGGTTCAACCTGACCCGGACGCCGAATTTCGAACCGCGCCGCGGCGCGGCGGTGCCCAGCTATGTCACCGGCGCCGAGACGCCGCTGCTCTATCTGCCGGTGCGTGGCGGGCCGGAGGCCGAGGTGCTCGGCTGGATGGCGGCGCTGGATGGGGTGGCGCCCGATGCGCTGCCGACCAAGCTGAACCAGAAGGATCTGCGCCAGTGGAAGCGGCAGCACCCCGGCCACCGCAGCTTTACCGCGCTGCGCCATCCGGCGGCGCGGGCGCATCAGGTGTTCTGCAACCGGATCCTGAACGACGGGCCGGGCAGCTATCGCCAGATCCGCGACCTGCTGCGCAAGAAGTTCAAGCTGCCGATCCCCAAGGCCGCACCGGACGCGAGCTACAGCCGCGCCGATCACCGCGCCGCCTTCGAGGCGTTTCTGGAATTTCTGCGGATGAACCTGTCCGGGCAGACGCCGGTGCGGGTGGATGCGGCCTGGGGCACCCAGGCGCAGGTGCTGGCGGGCTTTGCCGAATTTGCGCTGCCCGATCTGGTGCTGCGCGAGGAGGAACTGGCCGAGGCGCTGCCCGATCTCGCGCGCCGGCTGGGGCGCCAGGACGCCGGCACGCCGCAGGCGGCGGCGCCGGACACACCCTATGCGCTGGACGACATCTACGACGCGGCGATCGAGGCGCTGGTCGCCGATGTCTATCAGCGCGATTACATGATGTTCGGATTCGGACCCTGGCGCGCGGCCTGATCGCCGCCGGGCTCAGGCGGCGGCGACCGAATGCGCCTCGGTCAGCAGGGTGTAGAGCGTGGCGGGGTCCGGGTTGGCCCGCAGCTTGGCGCAGAGCGAGGAATCGCGCAGGGTGCGCGACACCAGCGCCAGCGCCTTGAGATGTTCCACCCCGGCCTCCTCCGGCGCGAAGAGCGCAAAGGCGATATCGACCGGCTGACGGTCCACCGCGCCGAAGTCGATGGGTTTTTCCAGCATCAGAAAGACGCCGATCACGCCTTCAAGCCCGGGCATCCGGGCGTGCGGCAGCGCGATGCCATGGCCCACACCGGTGGGGCCAAGGCTTTCGCGTTCCAGCAGAGCTTCGACCGTGGCTTGCGGGTCGAGCCCATAGGCACCGTGGGCGACATCCCCGATTTCCTGAAACAGGCGCTTCTTGCTGGAAGCGGCAGAAAATACCTTCACGGCCTCAGGTTTGAGGATGCTCGAAAGTGCCATCAAAGCTTGCTCCGCTCAGGCGCCGGCCGTACCGGCGCCTTCTGCTGTTAGTTTCCGGTCTGCGGGTCGATCCAGCCGACATTACCGTCTTCGCGGCGATAGACGACGTTCAGCCCTTTCTTGCTCTCATTCCGGAAAACCAGAACCGGTGCTCCCGCCAGCTCCATTTGCATCACCGCTTCGCCGACGGACAGAGAGGGGATCTTGGTCTCCATCTCGGCGATGATGATCGGCTGCAGCGTTTCGGGCTCGGACTCTTCGGTCTGTTCTTCCGACGCGAGGATATACGAGGCCGCGCCGAAGAGTTCAACAGGTTCCGAACGGTCGCGTTGATGGTCTTTCAGCCGGCGCTTGTAACGGCGCAGCTGTTTCTCCATCTTGTCGCAGCACGCGTCGAAGGCGGCATAGATCTCGGTCGCATGTGCCTTGGCCGTCGCCGTCAGACCGGTCGACAGGTGCACGGTGGCTTCGCAGACATATTCATGCGCGTTCCGCGAAAAGATCACATTGGCGTCGGTCGGGCGTTCGGCATATTTCTTGACCGCCGCGTTCAGCTCTTGCTGCACGTGCGATTGCAGGGCCATGCCGATGTCTATTTGCTTTCCGCTGATTTGGTAACGCATGTGCTCTCCTTTTCATTATACACCCGGTGTGATCCGGGTTGATCCCCGGCCTGCGTCAGTTGCGGGTGGTTGAGAATGGCATCGCAGCAGGAAGTGCGCGACCGGGCCCAGAAATGAAGGCCGGATCGAAAATCGCATCGGATTGCACGCGTGCCATGACTCCATTTGAGGCCGGATGTCGGCCAAGAGTCAACGCATCCTTTTGTGTGGGCGGTTAAATTCCGGGCGATGTCGAAACCGCGCCCGGTCGCGCCGGGATCGGGCGGGCGCGCGTGGCGATCGGGGTCAGGAAATCCGGAAGCTGTCGCCCAGATAGACGCGGCGGACGTTCTCGTTCTCCACCACCTCGCCCGGGGTGCCGGACATCAGGACCTGCCCGTCATGCAGGATATAGGCGCGGTCGACGATCTCCAGCGTCTCGCGCACGTTGTGGTCGGTGATCAGCACGCCGATGCCGCGCTTTTTCAGGTCCGCCACAAGGTGCCGGATGTCGCCGACGCTGATCGGATCGACCCCGGCAAAGGGTTCGTCCAGCAGCAGGTATTTCGGGTTGGCGGCCAGGCAGCGGGCGATCTCGACCCGCCGGCGTTCGCCCCCCGACAGCGCCAGCGCCGGCGCGCGGCGCAGGTGCTCGATCGAGAAATCCGACAGCAGCTCCTCCAGCCGCTCGCGGCGGGCATGCGGGTCGCGTTCGGAAATATCCAGCACCGCCAGGATGTTGTCCTCGACACTCAGGCCGCGGAAGATCGACATCTCCTGCGGCAGATAGCCGATGCCCAGCCGCGCGCGGCGATACATCGGCAGCGTCGTCACCGGCTGCCCGTCCAGCACCACCGCGCCGGCCTCGGGGAACACCAGCCCGGCGATGGCATAGAATGTCGTGGTCTTGCCCGACCCGTTCGGTCCCAGCAGCGCCACCACCTCGCCACGGTCGAGCGTCATCGACACGTCCCGAATCACCACGCGCTTGCGATAGGATTTGCGGACGCGCTCGACGCGCAGCCCCGAGGACCCCTCGGTCACGGTCAGCGCGGGCTTGGTCATCAGTCACCGCCGCTCGGGTTCAGGATGGTTTTCACCCGGCCGGCCATGCGGGCGGTGCCGGTGGTCAGATCGACCGTCATCCGGTCGGAGCTGAGCGCGCTGGGCCCCTGGGTCAGCATGACATTGCCGGTCATCACGATGGTGCCGGTGTCGATGCTGTAATCGGCGCGGTCGGATTCGGCGGCGTCCTGGCCGCTGACCAGCAGGACCTCTCCGGTCGCCTCCAGCCGGGCGATGCGGCTTTCGGCGCGGTCGTAGACGACATAGACGCGGTTGGCGGTCAGCCGCATGTCGCCCTGCACCACCAGAACGTCGCCGGCGAATTCGGCCGATCCGTCGGCCTGGTTCACGTCCAGACTGTCGGCGGTCACCTCGACCGGGAGCGAGGTGTCGGCCTTGGTATTGCCAAAGGCCACGCGGGTTTCCTGCGCATGTGCGACGCCCGTTCCGAAGACCAGCGCAAGACTCAGAAACAGGGCGCGAAAATGGGGCACAATTATCTTTCTCGAACTTTTTGCGGATCGTATACCAGCTTTACACCGTTCGTGAAAAGCATATGGACAGGGCCATCGGGGTTTTTTGCGCCGATTTGCATTTGACCGGCGGTGAATTCGCCAACCGGGCCGGTGGCGCGCACCGCGCCGGGCGTTTCGGCCGAGAGCGCGCCGATACCGGCGTCGAGCCGGTCGGTCAGCACCCTGTAGCCGGTCGAGGTGAGGATGCGCACGTTGCCGGCAAAGCTGGCGCGGTCGGTCGCGGTATCGACGCTGCCGCTGTCGGATTCCAGGTCGATCTCACCACCCTTGGCCAGCGTCATATGCGCCCGCAGCTCCTCGGCGTCGGCCATGCCGCCGGCGCCGGCCGGATGGGCGACGCGGGCGCTGACGGTGATCTCGTCGCCCTTGTCGGTGGTGCCCGAGAAGAACGGGCCGGTGATCTGCTGGCCGCGCAGGCGCGCCTCCATCTCCTGCTGGGCGAAGGGAACGGTGCCGGTGGGGTCGATGCTGCGCGACAGCAGGAACAGGGTGGACAACAGGGCCAGCGCCGCCAGCGGCAGGATCACCTTGAGATAACTCACCATACGGGAATAGCTGTCCATCGCCGCCCCCGTCTCAGCCCAGTCCGGCCCGCAGGCAGTCGTGGATATGCAAGATGCCCTCGGGACGGCCGTCGCCGGCGGGATCGACGACGAACAGGCAGGTGATCCGGGGGGTGGGCAGGGTCATCAGCGCCACCGCCTTTTCGGCCATGGCATCGGGTCCGATGGTGCGCGGATGCGGCGTCATCACCTGATCCACCGTCAGCTCCAGCAGGCCCTGCATGTGGCGGCGCAGGTCGCCGTCGGTGATGATGCCCTGCAGCCGGCCAGCCGCATCGGTCACGCCGACGACGCCGAAACCCTTCTGGCTCATGGTCAGCAGCGCCTCGCTCATCGGCGTGCCGCTCTGCACCGCCGGCGGGTCGCTGTGCATCAGGTCGCGCACCTTGCTCAGCCGCGCGCCCAGCTTGCCGCCGGGGTGGAAGTCGCGGAAGTTCTCCGGCCGGAAGTCGCGGTATTTCATCAGCGCGATGGCCAGCGCGTCGCCCATCGCCAGCGTCAGCGTGGTCGAGATCGACGGCACCATGCCGAAGCCGCAGGCCTCGCCCAGGTCGGGGATCAGCAGGCGTTCGTCGGCCTGGGTCATCAGGGTGCTGTCCGGGCGGCTGGACAGGCCGATCAGCGGGATGTCGAAGCGGCGGGTATAGGCCAGCAGATTGGCCAGCTCCGGCGCTTCGCCCGAGTTCGAGATCGCCAGCACCACGTCGCCCCTGGCCACCATGCCCAGATCGCCGTGGCTGGCCTCGGCCGGGTGGACGAAATGCGCCGGCGTGCCGGTCGAGGCCAGCGTCGCCGCGATCTTGCGGCCGATATGGCCGGACTTGCCGATGCCGCTGACGATGATCCGCCCCTTGGCCGACAGGATCAGCCGCAGCGCCAGGACAAAGC